>JAFONG010000030.1 GCA_017418585.1 Erysipelotrichaceae bacterium
GGCCAGTATCAGTTTCGACAGCATCCATCCGACGGATAGTGTCGTGATCTTGTCGGTATTTTTCAGATCCTCGCTGGTCGGGATGATCGTATTGGTTACGACGACTTCCTTGATCGGGGAATCCTGAATGCGGATCGCCGCATTGTTGGAGAAGAGGCCGTGGGTCACACAGACATAGATGTCTCTTGCGCCGTGTTCTCTTAAGATGTTCGATGCGGCAATCAGAGAACCTCCCGTATCACAGATGTCGTCAACGATGATCGCATCCTTGTTCTGGACATCACCGATCACGTTGCACGCTTCAACGACATTGGCCTGCGGACGTCTCTTGTCGATAATGGCCAGAGGGCTGCCCAGCATTTCCGCCATGATCCTGGCGCGCTTGACGCCGCCGTGATCCGGAGATACGACAACGATCTGTTCCGGATCCAGATGTTTTCTCTTGAAGTACTGTCCCATCATCGGAACGGTCGTCAGATCATCGACCGGACAGTGGAAGAAGCCCTGAATCTGTGCGGCATGCAGATCGAAGGTAACGACACGGTTGGCTCCTGCCTGTTCCAGCATCGATGCGACCAGTTTGGCCGTGATCGGCTGCCTCGGCATGGCTTTCCTGTCCTGTCTGGCATAGCCGAAATAAGGAATGATGCAGGTGATCTCGGCTGCCGAAGATCTTCTCAAGGCATCCAGACAGATCAGCACTTCCATCAGCGTATCGTTCACCGGCTTGCAGGTGCTCTGAATGATGTAGCACCTCTTGCCTCTGACGCTCTCGCCCAGTTCAACCAGGGTCTCGCCATCCGCGAAGTGCTTGATTTCGACTTTACCCGGTTCAATGTTCAGATAGTTGCATATTTCATTGACCAGAGAAACGCTGGAAGTCAGTGGGAATACGACAACGTCATCCAGACTTTCTTCCTTGGAAGACATGGCATCTTCTACGGTAAACTTCCTGACTGTCTTGTGCTTGATTTCAATCGGCTGATAGTGAATATGTTCATAATCGCCAAGTCTGCTGCTGCGGATCGCAAAGGATTCCAGAATGGTTCCTTCCTGTACCAGCATCGCCGCATCGTAGTCCTGCGACATCAGTCTTGTATAGTCGTCACCGTTAAGATCAGGGAACAAAGGAGAAACCAGCAGAGTCTTTCCTTCGGAATCGATCTCGGAGATCACATCCGCAACACTGTTCTTTATGACACATCCCGGAACTTCCGAATCGGAGCCGATAATGAAAATATCCCTGATATCATTCAGTTTGCGGATCTCTTTTACGATATGTAAAAGCAGATTGCCGCCCAGATAAGGAGCTTTCGATAACTGCTTCTCTTGTTCATCCCGGATAAATATAATCGCGTTATTCATGGCCTTCTCCTTCATGTACAGATTTATTATACTATTTTATTGATTTAAAGTTCTTGTAAAACGGAGATAATATCCGCTGTCCTTCATCCGCTGCGCGATCCTTCTGATTTCTTCCCTGTCTTCATCGATGCAGAAGACGGTTGAACCGCTTCCTGACATCAGTACATTGCGTGCACCTGCAGCTGTAAGCTGTTCCTTAACTCTGACGATCTCGGAGTTCAGCTGGAATGCCGGCTGTTCCAGGGAGTTTCCCAGCAGACCTTGAATGCTGTCGCCGTTGATCAGAGCCTTTTTCAGTTTCGGAATATCCGGGTGATCGCACTTTTCCATGTCAAGCAGTTCATAGGCCTGTTTTGTCGATACCCCGGACCACGGCTTGACCAGAAGTATATAATAGGTCTTCTTTAACGGTATTTCTTCAATCTCTTCTCCAAGTCCGCCTACCACTGCCGGAACGTTGTAGTAGTTGAACGGAACATCCGCTCCCACAAGCATGCAGATCTCCCTGATCTCATCGTCGGTCATCTCCAGCTGATGAATCGTCTGCATGATCCTTAAGGCGGCAGCCGCATCCGCAGTGCCTCCTCCCAGTCCGGCCTGGGTCGGAATCTGTTTATTCAGTATGATGCTGTAATGATCGCTCAGGGAATAGCGTTCCTTCAGGATCCGGATCATCTTTATGATAGAGTTGTCCTGCGAGTTGCGGATGTAGTGGCGGTTGCATCTGTATTCATCCTTCGCAGAAACGCTGATCTCCAGTTCATCGTAAAAGTCGATCGGCAGCATGATGGAATTCAGATCGTGATAACCGTTTTCTCTGACGTTAAAGATATCCAGAGAAAGGTTGATCTTGGCATAGGCTCTCTGTTTCATCGCTCTTCTCTTTCCAGGAACTTATGGATCCGCAAATACTCCTCCAGACTTAGCTGCTGGGCTCTGATACTTTGATCCATACTTAATTCCGTAAACATCTTCTGAAGCAGATCCGTATCATACAGATCCTTCAGATTGTTATATAAAGTCTTCCTGCGCATCCGGAAACAGCTCTTTACCAGTGCGAAGAAACTCTTCTCAAATTCCCTGTCTCTTTCTCTGACAGGAGTAAAAGAAATGACGGCACTGTCGACCTGCGGCTTGGGATAGAAGACTTCTTTCGATACGTTCATCTCCACTTTCACGTCAAACAGATACTGTACCTCGATGCTTAAGGCACTGTAGTCTTCACTGCCTGCCGAAGCGTGCAGACGGTCGGATACTTCTTTCTGAACCATGACCGTGATCTTCCTGAAATCCAGATCGGATTCAAAGATCCTGAACAGGATCGGCGTCGTTACATAGTACGGCAGATTCCCGCAGATATTGACTTCTTCACTGTATTTGCTCAGATCGGCATCCAGAAAATCCTGCAGATAGACGTGAAGTCTCTCATCCCGGATTCCTTCATTCAGAAGTCTGTACATGTCTTTGTCTATCTCGTAGGCATCTACATCCTTGGAATACTTCAGAAGCATCTCCGTGAGCGCTCCAAGACCCGGACCGATCTCGATCGTCTTCAGATCTTTTCTGCAGGCATTGGACGCTATCCTGTCTACGATATTGGCATCGATCAGAAAATTCTGACCGAATCTTTTCTTCGCTCTTAGCTCTCCCAAAGTCTTCCTGACATAGCCGATGTTCGCAATACTCATTTTACTTATTATAACAGACCCTTTTTATCTTCCATAAGACGACGGATCTCTTCGACATTAATTCCCGCAAGATTCAGTCTTTTCAGCAGAGTCTTGCCGTTGCATTTTCCCAGATGAAAATGTTCGGATACGAGCTGTCTTAATGAAGCGGAATTCTCATTTCCGCTAAGACCCAAGGCATAGAATTCACTCTCGCTGATCGTCTGTTTTATGTCGGCATAGCTAAGAAGGTTGTTTAGCGCTTCTTCCAGCGTTTCTCTGGATGCGTGCTCGATCCCTACCTTCTTCCTGGTTCTGGCATCTTCTTTCATGACAAAGGCGTTTTTCAGTCCGGGTATGGCTTCATTCAATCTGTTTCTGATCTTTTCTCCGGGCGTATCCGGATCCAGAAACAGGATGACTCCTCTTTGGGAATTGATCTGCCTGATCAGTTCTATCGTTTCCCTGCTCAAAGACATGCCATGCGTCTCAATGGTTTCCACATCAAAAAAAGACTGCAGTCTTCTGGTGTCGTTCTTTCCCTCTACAACGATTACTTCCTTTATCATAAACCGATGAAATCTTCTTCTGAAGTCAGTTTCCTGTTGTCGTGCCTGTCCTCGACGATGCTGACGGTATATCCCAGCGATTCCACAAGCGATGCCTCGTCGGTAAAGGAGATGCCCTTACATTTCCTGTAGCATTCCCTGATCAGTTCTGTCCTGAATCCCTGCGGCGTTTCAGCCAGAAAGACCGTTCTGCGGTCTATTGTTTTTACGATTCTGTCTCCATCGATGATCTTGACGGTATCCGTCGCTTTCTTTCCCGGAATGGCGGCATCTGTTTCAAAGACTTTCTGCTTCAGCGCTTCCAGGGTTTCCTTATGCAGGAACGGTCTGGCCGCATCGTGAATCAGCACGTAAGCGCTTGTTGCCGCTTCCAGGCCGTTTCTGACAGAATCCGATCTTTCCTCTCCGCCTTCTACGACAATTGTCTTATCGTTCCTTTCTACCGCAGACATGCAGTCCTTCCCGGTAACGATGATGATTTTACGGCATTCTGCATCCTCATTAAAAAGAGAGGCGGAGTGTTCCAAAACTGTCTTTCCGTCTTTCATCCGATAGAAAGCCTTGTTGTAGCCGAGATTGGCCCTAATGCCCTTGCCTGAAGCAACAATGATCACATCATAGTTCATAGATCTTTTCCTGTTCTATAAAAGCGGTTCACTAATGAAGTCAAGATGCAGGTCTTCCATCATCCTATAGGCATCCTTGACGGATTCCAGATCCAGCAGATCTTCCGGAGCGTGCGCATCGATGCCGACGATGACTCTTAACGGATACTGCGACAGTATTTTCCAGAATTCCTTGCTTGGATAATAGCAGGCTCTTCCTTCGATCGGACGCCATTTCCCTTTCATGATTCCGCGTACGTTCACCTCTACCGGTACGTTTTTCTCTGCACATTTTTTACCGATCATGTGGGCGATTGTTTCACAGGCAGCGGTGAATTCCGGCTGCCTGCTCATGATGACATCGGGATGACAAAGACAGTCGAACAGATCCGTATCCAATGCCTCGCAAACGCTGTTTCCATACTGCAAGATCTCTTCTTCGCTGTTCTGCTTGAAGTAATCGACCTGCGAATTCATCGGATCGGAAAAGTGCTGGCCAAGCATCAGGTATTCTACCTTTTCTTTCAGCTCCGTCTTTTCCTCACGACAATAGGGATAATACTCCGTTTCCAGCCCAAGATGGATCTTGATCTGATCCTTGTACTTCTCTTTTAAGAATTCTACGCTGTCGATATAATCGTCCAGCTGATCCCAGTCCATGAAGCATCTTCTGTTGGAATAGCTGCGGTATGGCGCATGGTCGGAAAAACCGAGTATCTGATAGCCGGCCTCAATGGCACAGCGAACATACTCTTCATCCGTTCCTGTCGCATGACCGCATCTGGCGGTATGGGTGTGATAATTGAATTTCATATCTGCTCCGTTCATTCTTTCACGATATCCCTGACATCCGCATTCAGATAATCCAGGATTTCTTTTGTTTTAAGTTTCAGGCCCAGACCCATCGCTCCGGCAGAGATCTCGATCTCTTCGTGCTTCAGCACTTCGTCATCAAAGACGATACCCTTGTTTTTCCTGACGCCGACCGGTGAAACGCTTCCTCTTTCGTATCCCACCAGTTTCAGCAGATCTTTGACATGGATCATTTCCAGATTCTTGACACCCAGGGCTTTCGCGCATTTCTTGAAGTCGATCTCATCCGCTACCGAAATCACCGCGATATAGACGTCGTGTTCATGAATCAGACCCAGGGTCTTGTAGCAGCAGCTGTAGTCCAGACCCAGCAGATCGGAAACGGCTTCACCGGAGAAACGGTCTTTCTCGATGGAATACTCCAGGACCTCATAGCTGATCTTCGCCCTGTCCAGCATTCGCATGGCATTCGTCTTGGTCATTTCAGCACCTGCATGTACAGTTTCTGCAAGTCGTTCGGCAGCTCGCAGTCTATGGATAAGCTGTCTTCCTTCAGCGGATGATACATTTCTATGTTGTCGGCAAACAGCCCCATCCGGATACACAGATCGGAACTTCTGCCGTAAAGCGGATCGTTCAGGATAGGATAGGAAACGGAAGAAAGATGCAGACGGATCTGATGCGTCCTTCCTGTTTCCAGAGAACAGTACAGAACGCTATAGTTCTTTGATCTGCTGCAGCCAAGCGATCTGACTTTGGTCAAGGCGTTCTGACCGTTTCTGTAAATGACTTTTTTATTTGCGTTGTGACGGTCGTTGCCGATCGGCTTGTCGATCGTCATCGTCTTTCCGGCCTCCATGATGCCATGAACAAAAGCCAGGTAATTCCTGCGGATCTGTTTCTCGCTCAGCAGTTTATCCAGCAAAGGCTGGAAGACCGGCGACTTGGAGTAGATCACCAGACCGCTGGTTTCCCTGTCCAGACGGTGGATCGGCAACGGATCGATGTCGTCCCTGTCACTGTAGTATGGCTGCATGATCCTGGTCAGCGTCATTTCCCCGTTTCCGTCCGAGTGCACCAGCAGATCCTTCGGCTTGTTTACGATCGCCATGATCTCGTCTTCGTAAACGATATCCGGACTAAGACTCGCCTTCTCGAAGAAACACTCTTCCGGATAGATGCAGATGCTCAGACGCAGGCCTGCAATATCGTCTTCCCTTTTCACCGGATTGCCATCCATCAGGATGTGCTTGTTCTGAATCAGAAGGTGCTGTATTTTTCTGGAAGGAATATAGTTGTCAAAAAACTCCTGTATCGTTTTTACGAACAGGGATTCCGTTTCGATATGCAGCCATCTGCCTTCCGCAACATATTTCATACACCACCATTATAACAAAGTCTGCATGTTATAATGAGGGCATGATCACACAAATCTATTCCATTCAGACAGTAGAAGAGGCACTGGACTGTGTCGAAGCGGGAGCGGACTACATCGGTCTGGCGATCGATACGGGAGCCGGTCTTCCCAATCAGCTCACCGTTCAGCAGGCAAAGACGGTTTTCGATGCAATCGGAAATCAGGCAAAGAAAGTCCTGATCGTCGTTACCGAAAGTGATGAACCGATCTATGAACCCTTGACTTATCTGAAACCGGATGTGATTCATCTGTGCGGCTACGACTTCAAGGCGACAGAAGACTTTGTCAGGAAGGTCAAGGAACTCGTGCCGGGAATAGAAGTACTGCAGGCGATCGGAGTGGAAGATGAATCTTCCATAGATGAAGCCCTATACTATTCTTCTTTCTGCGATACGCTGATCCTGGATTCTGTCGACCGCAGCATCAACGGCATCGGCGCTGCCGGTTTCACCAACGACTGGGACATCGATGCGAAAATCGTTGAACTGGCAAAGTGCAAGGTCATCCTGGCGGGAGGCCTCTCGCCGGACAATGTCGAAGAGGCGATCCTGAAAGTCAAGCCTTGGGGTGTGGATTCTTTCACTAAAACCAGCGACGTTTTTCCTGATGGAACAAGCCGGAAGAATAAGGAAAAAGTCAAGGCATTCATCCAGAATGCCAGGAAGGCGTTTGAAAAGATCAATGGCTAGAGTCCTTTGTCTAGGCGACAGCTGTGCCGATATCATGATCCCGTATGGAGATCTTCTGAAAGGGAAAGATGTTTCCGTTTCTTTTTCCTGCGGAGGAGCCTGCGCCAATTCCGCTGCAGCCTTGGGCAGGTTGGGGGTAGATGTTTCTTTTGCGGGAAAAGCCGGAAAAGACCTTTACGGTCTGACGATGAAAAAAGAGCTGGAAGAATGCGGTGTTGACACGGAATACTTCAGAATCGACGACAGCCTGGTCTCCACCCAGATCCTGGTCGTACTCAACGAAAACAGCGAGCGTTATCCTTTCCTGATGCCTAAGAATAATCCGTCCTATCTGCAGATCTTCCCGGAAGAACTGGATAAGATCGATCTTTCCGATACGGAATATGTCCTGACCAACGGGATGATGCTGTTTCAGCAGCCTGCCGCAGGAAGCATCTGCGCATTCCTGGATAGAGCACACCGGAAAGGGATCAGAATACTGCTGGATATCAACTACCGGATCGAGACCATTCATCAGGATAATGCCTGTCTGTTGGAAATCGTTCAATTGAGCGATTACCTGCTGGGTTCTATCGAAGACGACTTTCTTCCTTTGACAGGCGGAAAGGACATTGAAGAAGCAATAAGAAAGCTCACTGCACCGGATAAGGTCATCGTCGCCCGAAACGGTGAAGGCTCAACCGTATATACATCTGCAGAAGAATACTTCTGTCCCCGCTATGAAGTCGATGTATGCGATACATTAGGCGCAGGAGATGCCTTCAATGCCGGTTTCATCTACGGACTGACGAAGGGAATGAACCTGGAAACCTGCAACCGCTACGGATGCGCATCGGCGGCGATCTGCGTCTCCGGAAAGGGAGCCAGACATACACCTGATGAAGAAGAACTGCTTCGCTTCATCATAAACCATTAACAAAAAAGAAGGATCATGATCCTTCTTTTTAAATGTTCTGTTAATACGACATTAAACCGCCTGTGTCTTCAGTGAGTCGGCAATGATTCCATACAGAGAATTCGCAACGGCTGTTCCTTCTTTATACAGAGCTTGCGCTTCCTGTTCCATTTCTTTTACGAATGCCTGATCCTGAATGCCGCCGATGTTGATCAGCACGTTGAGATAGGCCGAATGCAGGGCTGCCTTCAATGATGCGACGCCGGATCCCAGATCGCTTGCGGCATTTGTGTTGTACTTCTGAATCAGACCGGCAGCCAGTTTCAGTCCTTCATAGGAGATCTTCATCGTCTCCAGAGGCGGATAACAGCATCCTTTCAGTCCTTCCTGTATTGTCTGTTTCCTGACTGCTTTCTCTTCGTCTGTCTCTTTTGGAAGAGAGAACGCCCTGCTTACAACCATGAATGCATCCGTATCCTTGTCGATCGTAAGCTGGACCTGTTCACCCAGACGGTGCGCTTCTTCCAGGATCTTCCGATACTTGTCGGCTTCATCCGCAAACTTCTTGTTCCGGATCGTGAGTTCGCAAACCATGGCAATCAGTCCGCAGCCGAACGAAGCCTCGACCGCAGCCGTAGATCCTCCACCGGGTGCCGGAGAATCGCTTGCCAGTTCTCTGTAAAACCCTTCTACCGTATAATCTATCAGTTTCATTCTTCTCCCTCCAGCAGTCTGTATTCCATGACCTGTTCCATGCAGTCAAAATCATGCGCCTTCAGATAGAAAGCCGCACAGTCCAGCATCGCCTTGGCCGGTGTCAGACCGATGATTTCCGATTCAATTACCTTGACCCCGTAGCTTTCCGCCAATGTCTTGATCATTTCAAACGGATAGTACAGCGGCGTCTTTTCATAGTTCACCATATTCATCGAAACCTGAACAATGTGACGATCCTCCAGCGGGATTCCCAGAGCCTTGCAATACTTGAAACCTCCTGAGCTTCCCCTGATGGCCGCCGCAATCTTCTTGGCGATCTGCAGGTCATCCGTATCCAGGTTGACATTGAAGGCGATCAGAGGCATTCTGGCGCCGATGGCGGTAATTCCGGCAGTCTCGTGAACCTTTCTTTCACCGAAATCCGGAGCCCATTCCGGAAGCTGCAGTTTCTCATTCATTCCTTCAAACTGTCCCTTGCGGCAGTTCGCAAGATTTCTTCTTTCTTCCCTTGTACAGGATTCTTCATAAAGGAAGGAAGGAATCTGCAGTTCTTCCCAGATCCGCTTCGCCACTCTCTTTGACAGTTCCACGCACTCGCCGATATCCGTTCCCTTCAACGGGACAAACGGCATGACATCCGTAGCGCCCATTCTCGGATGTTCACCGGTATGCTTACGCAGGTCTATTCTTTCAGCCGCCTTCTTGCATAAAAGGAATGCCGCTTCTTCTATCCCTTCCGGGGTTCCGATCATCGTGATGACGCTGCGGTTATGGTTTCCGTCCGACTGAAAATCCAGCAGCATGCAGTCCTTGACGCTTTCTGCGACCTTGATCAGTTCTTCGCAGGTCTCGTTGTCATGTTCACGGCTGACGGAAAAATTAGGTATGAATTCAATCAGTTTCTTCATTGAGATAGACCGTTTCTCCTTTCTTTATGACTCTATGCGCAAGATTGCTTCCCATCCTGTAGCACAGATAATTCAGATCCTTTGCATCCCAGATGACCAGGTCTGCCTGCTTACCCGGTTCGACGCTTCCGATCCTGTCTGCTCTGCCGATTGCCGCTGCTGCATTGATGGTCATCGCATTGAGCACTTCTTCCGGAGTCAATCTGTATTTCAGACAGCCCAGATTCATAACCAGCTGCGGGTTCAGACACGGGCAGGATCCCGGATTGAAATCCGATCCGAAAGCGATCGCCACATCGTTATCGATCATCTTTCTTGCTTTGGCAAACTCTGCGGAAAGATAAAGACTTGTTGCCGGAAGCAGACAGGCAATGACGCCTCCCTTGGACAGTGCGTCGATCCCCTCTTGATTGCAGACGATCAGATGTTCCGCACTGACCGCATGGATTTCTCCGGCCAGTATGGATCCGCCGATCGCATCGATCTCATCCGCATGGATCTTTGGTTTTAGTCCGTATTCCTTTCCAGTCAGCAGTATCCTCCCGGATTCTTCCTTGGAGAATACTCCCGTCTCACAGAAGACGTCGCAGAATTCCGCCAGACCATGTTCGGCGACATACGGAATTACCTCTTCGCAGATCTTTTTGATGTATCTTTCGTGGTCATTGACGTATTCTTCCGGATAGGCATGCGCTCCCAGATACGTGGCAACCAGATCCATCGGATGATTCCTGTCAAGTTCCCGTATCACTTCCAGCTGTTTGACTTCATCTTCCAGATTCAATCCGTAGCCGCTTTTTGCTTCACAGGTCGTCGTTCCCAGACTAAGCATCTCATCCAAGGACTTCCTGGCCTTTTCGTAAAGTTCTTCCTTTGCGGCCTTCCTGGTTTCCCTGACCGTCGAAAGAATCCCTCCTCCGGCTTTTAGGATGTCCAGATAAGCCGCTCCATTGAGTTTCATCGCCATCTCGTTCTGACGCCATCCGCCAAAGATAAGATGTGTATGGGCATCTACCAGTCCCGGCGTTACCAGTCTACCCTTCGCATCGATTACTTCATCCGCTTCAGGAAGAACGCCGTCGCTGCCGTAGTCTTTGATCTTTCCATCTTCACATAAAATACAGGCATTCTTGATCATCAATACATCTTTCTGATGTATTCCTTTCTTGAGCGATGAATCCGGGGATGTTGCCAGCAGACCGATATTCTTAATCAGTAAACTCGACATTATTTCCTGTATTCCTTTATCGCTTTATCGATCAGTTCATCATCCGCCACATAAGGCAAAGTGATGACATCATTATCTTTGTTGTTCAGATTAAAGTCGGCAGCCGTACTTAACGCGTTCTCGTTTCTTGCCCAGGATCTTCTCGCTACGCCGACCATCGTATCCCAGGTCATTGCCATCTTAAGGATCTCATCCACTCTCTTGCTGCCGTCCAGAACCATGCCGAAACCGCCGTTGATCGCTCTGCCGATGCCTGTTCCGCCGCCATTATGCAAGGCAATGTAGCTCATGCCTCTTGCCGCATTCCCGGCATAGCACTGTATCGCCATGTCGGCCATGATGTTGGAACCGTCCTTGATGTTGGATGTCTCTCTGAACGGAGCGTCCGTTCCTCCGGTATCATGATGGTCACGTCCCAGAATGACCGGACCGATCTCGCCGTTTCTAACCATCTCATTGAACTTCAGAGCGATGTTGAGTCTGCCTGCGGCATCCTGATAGAGAATGCGGCACTGCGTTCCTACGACCAGTCTGTTCTTCTTGGCGTTCTTGACCCATACGTAGTTGTCATAGTCCTGATATCTTCTGTTATGGCTGTAAATATATTCTGCAGCAGCCTCATCCGTCTTATCCAGATCTTCCGGCTTTCTGCTTAGACAGCACCATCTGAACGGACCGTAGCCGAAGTCGAACAGTCTAGGTCCCAGAATGTCTTCCACATAGGAAGGCAGAACAAACCCTTCCAGATCGTCCTTGCCGTTCTTGCAGATTGAAGTCTCTCCGGCATCATAGACAGCTTTCAGAAAACTGTTTCCGTAATCGAAGAAATACGTCCCTTTATGAACGAATTTCTGAATCATCTCGTAATGATGTCTCAGCGATTTATTCACCAGTTCTTTGAATCCGTCCCTGTCTTCCGCCAGCATCTTCGTTCTCTGTTCAAATGTCAGACCCTGCGGACAGTAGCCTCCGTCATATGGCACATGACAGCTGGTCTGGTCGGACATCAGATCGACATGAACATCCTTTTCATACAGGTATTCCAGCAGATCGACGATGTTGCCGTTGTAGGCGATGGCGCAGGCTGTCTTGTCTTCCAGATGTTTTCTGGCCAAAGCCAGCGCTTCATCCAGATCTGAGGTCCTTTCCGAAACCCAGCCCTGTTCAAATCTGGTAGCGATACGGCTGGCATCGACTTCCGCAATGATGGCTGTCGCACCGGCAATCTCTGCCGCCTTTCCCTGCGCACCCGACATGCCTCCGAGTCCTGAAGAAACAAAGAGTTTTCCTTTCAGATCTCCGTTTTCAGGAACATTCAGTTTCAGCCTTCCCGCATTCAGCAGTGTATTGAACGTACCGTGAACGATTCCCTGCGGACCGATATACATCCATCCGCCGGCCGTCATCTGACCGTAGTTGGCTACACCCAATGCCGCAGCTCGGTTGAAGTTCTGCTGGTCATCGAATTCACCGATCATCAGACCGTTGGTAATGATGACCCTAGGCGCCAGTTTATGGGAATGGAAGAGTCCTAACGGATGACCGCTCATCACGACCAGCGTATGTTCATCCGTCAGATTCTCCAGATACTTCTTGATCAGCCTGTACTGCATCCAGTTCTGACAGACCTGTCCAGTTTCGCCATATGTCGTAAGCTCATACGGATACAGAGCCACATCAAAGTCGAGATTGTTGTCGATCATGACCTGAATGGCCTTGCCTTCAATGCACTTCCCCTTGTATTCGTCGATCGGTCTTCCCCAGATCTTTCCGTAAGGACGGAAACGGTAGCCGTAGATACGGCCTCTTTCTTCCAGTTCCTGATAGAATTCCTTCGCCATCTGTTCGTGGTATTTCGGATGAATGTAACGCAAGGCATTCTTAACCGCCAGGTGTCTGTCCGCTTCCGAAAGCTTTGATTCTCTCTTAGGCGCCCTGCGATACCCCGGCAGTATCTCGGGATATTCCGGAAGCTCCTCGTCCAGTGTAAATATCATTGCCTTTTCTAAATCAAGATCCATTTCCTTCTCCTTCTATCTGTAATCAGAGATATGCTGACGGACGATCTGCAGGAACTCCCCGCTCCTGATCAGCTTCTCCATCTTCTCGATCTCTATTCTCATTTCCTTGTCTTCTTTTATAAATCCGATTTCTTCCCTGACCCGTTCATAAACCGCATTCTGAACAACGGAAAGGCCATTGTTTTTCTCGTTCTTCTTTCTCAGATCGACTGCCTGGCAGGCCGTAAACAGCTCATAGCCCAGAACGGAAAAGACGTTCTGAATGATGGAAGAACACTTCCTGGCGGCTGTCGTTCCCATGGATACGAAATCTTCCTGATTGGCACTGCTTGGAATACTGTCGACTGATGCCGGATGAGCCAGCACTTTGTTTTCTGAAGCCATGGATGCGGCGGAATACTGTACGATCATAAAACCGCTGTTGATGCCCGGATCAGTACACAGGAAAGGATTCAGACCGTTTGACAGTGAAGCGTTCACCATTCTTTCCAGTCTCCTTTCCGAAATCGAAGCGATCTCGCTTAAGGCAATACCCAGAAAATCCATAGCCAGAGCCATCGGTTCGCCATGGAAGTTTCCGCCCGAAATCACCGCTCCATCTTCCGTAAACAGCAGCGGGTTGTCCGTTACCGCATTCAATTCGATATCGACTTTTTCTCTGACATATTCAATCGCATCCCGGCAGGCACCATGTACCTGAGGGATACAGCGCAGCGTATAGGCATCCTGGACCCGCAGACCCTGAGATGCTTCACAGATCTCGCTTCCTTGCGTGAGCTTTAAGATGTTTTCGGCGGAATGGATCTGTCCTTTCTGCCCTCTTAACCGATGGATCCTATGATCAAAGGCATCCTTCTGACCGGTCAGGGCAGTAAAAGAGATAGAAGCGATCAGATCGGCCATGCCTATCAGTTCTTCTGCGTCATAGAGATTAAGGGCAGCCAGCGAAGTCATCGCATGCGTGCCATTGGTTAAGGCAAGACCTTCTTTGTTCACCAGGGTATCAAGTGTTTCAATGCCGGCAGCCTGCATCGCTTCCTTACCTTCCAGAATCCTGCCGCGATAAAAAGCTTTCCCTTTTCCCAGCAGCAGCAAGGCGATATGACTCAACGGTGCCAGGTCTCCTGAAGCGCCCAGAGAGCCTTTCTGCGGTACTACAGGAATCACATCTTTGTTAAGCATGTCTATCAGGATCTCTACAAGTTTCACCCTGCATCCGCTGTAACCCTTGGATAAAGAATTGCACAGCAGAAGCATCATCCCTCTGATCTGTTCCTCGCTGTAGCTCTCTCCCGTCGCTACCGAATGAGAAAGAACCAGATTCGTCGAAAGTCTGTCCGACATTTCCCTGTCTACGGAAACTCTGGAAAGCTCTCCAAAGCCTGTCGTAATGCCATAGGCTACATCATTGCGTTCGGCGATCTGTTCCACCAGCTTCCTGCTTTGCGTCATTTTCTCAATGGCCTGATCGGCTATTCCGGTCCGCGCATGATATCTGGCAACCGCCACAAACTCTTCCAGACTCAGATCATGATCGCCGATTACGACCTTTTTCATTTCACATGCCTTTTCCATTATCTACCTCTGATCATTCATATCTTCTATTTCTATTGTATATCCTGGCAGGTTTTTTCGCCTTACTTTAAGGCAAAGAAAAAACGCATGCCTCTGATGACATGCGTTTTCAGTAATGATAACAGCGTTTCTATTCCATCGGCGTCGTCCAGTAGGACTGCTGATAAATGTCTTTCAACTCATAGCTGGAAATCAGTGTGTAATCGGAAATGCTGACATCACCCAGATAGAGCTGATCAGTTACCGTGATCGGATCGCCCAGAATGTGGGTATCCTCGAAACTGCCGTCATAGTTGTAGTAATCGCAGACAAAGGCAATCGTATCGGATTCCTTATCCGCTTCTTCATCTTTGCCAATCTTGATCAGATTCTTCGCTACAACGCCTGAACCCTCACGGTATTCAAACGTAGCACCGATCACCTTCGCAACACCGTCATTATCGATATTGACGATCAGGTTGGCGTATTCGCCGTTGAGCAGCACAGGGATCCTTCCGGTAAAGGTCACCTCATCCCCGTCGATCGTCTGATACAGATAGTAGTAAGGGATGACCTGCCAGTTTTCCTTATCGATAGAAGCGGCAAGCCACATCCTGTCTTCGTTCTTCAGCAGATTGCCGTCCGCATCGATATCGTAGATGCTGTCCTTGCCCAGATCGATATAGCCGCTGCCGTCGTCTACCAGAACATTCAGTTTCAGATCATCGACCAGTTCCCACTGATCCTTGCTGATGGCGATCTTGCCGTCTTTCCAGTTGAGATCCGTCGAGAAATGATTCTCTGCGATATATTCCGTCATGTTGCGGTCTATGCCTCTGCCAAACAGCAGATCCAAAGCATCCCCGTAGTAGGATGAATAGCTGTTTTCGGATGCATAAGATCCTCCCAGGAACAGATCCAGAACATCGTAAATCAGTTCCGATGAATCCTGTGAAGAATAATAGTTGTCCGAGCTGTATCCGCTGATCGACTGGTAAGGGCTGTGCTGACCGCCGGAAGATACCTGGCCTGCCGTAGAGTAGGAAGCGAAGCTTCTGACGCAGTCAGCATAGTCGGCATTCATGTCGATCTTGTTGTAGGTATTCAGAACGGTACTTACATACTTTCCGGAACGGTAAGGGAAGTAGATGGATAATCCATAGGATCCCGACATGTTCCTTGAAGTGTTGTTGTACTTGACGCAGCTCAGCAGTGCATCAGCCAGGTCTTTTGCCTCATCCGTACCGACGTTGCCTGCCAGGTCAGCCAGGTCGACCAGATCGACATAATTCTGTACCGCAAACTCTCTTGCACCGCTTCTTGCCGAAGCGATCTGCTTGTAGCCGTTGTTGTTGATCATGCCGGTCGTGGACTTTGCGAATGCCGACAGCTTAGCCGGCAGGATATCCTGCACTTCTGCCAGGTCTACTACAGACAGGGTAGCGCTCTGGCTAGGCGTTTCGCTTCCGCACTTCCTGACGAAGCTGTCCGCAATGTTCTTGCCGATCTCCAGGGTAGACATGGACGTGTTTCTTGACAGCGCCGTCAGCCAGTCGGTATAGTACCAGCCGATGCCCGGTTCTGATTCCTCGGATGCGATCAGATAGTCGGCATGTTCTGCCAGCATCAGTGCCGTTTCGGTATTGGCCATCAGACAGGCGTCGAAACCGATGAAGTCGAACGCTACATCCGCTTCCGTCAAAGCCTGGTCGATCTTGGCCAGATCCATGGAACCGCTGTTCGGATACTTCAGGTCATAACCGTAGCCGCTGACCGAACCCCCGCCGTGATCCCAGAGGATCAGCTCATAACGGTTTGCCTCGAAATTGTCGGCACACCATTCGATAAAACTCGTTAACGTATCCGGATCAACCATCGATCCTGTACCGGCATTCTCTACCAGTCTCAGAATGCCGTTTCCGCCTCCCTTGACCTGATAGATCTGATTGAAACGCGTAGAAATGCCGTCCACATGCCACTTCGTCGTACCGCCGGTATAAACGATCAGATTGATGTTGTCGCTGATGTTGGCCGCATTCATTTCCGAAAGATCCGATACGCCCATGGCTGCCTGCGATTCCAGATCGGAACCGCACATGAACACCATGATCGTGATCTTATCCTTGTTGTTGCCGATGATGGTCGTCCTCTTGTTTCTGACACCGCTTGCGACAGAACTGTTCAGTTTACCTACGTTGCTGCTAAGCTGCCAGTTGTTGTAGTAGCTTGAACCGTGAGCGTTGTAGTAGCCCGTGTAGGTATCCTTCTCCTCGCTGTTCGTATTGCTGTTTATCGTAGAAGAAGGCGTCGTGCCGGAAGTCGGAGTATCCGGCCGGTAGAACATCGAAGCGACAAAATAGAATACCGCAAAAGCAATTACCAGAAACAGCAGCAGCTTAAAAAAGCTGAATCTCTTTCTATTTTTCATCTCTCTTACCTTCCTCTGCCGTTTCTTCCTCTTCTAAAGAAGCCAAACATCCTGGAAACAAAACTCGTACCTTCTCCGACTTTTCCAAGTCCCAGGCCTCTTTCCTGTTTCTTGATTCCGGAAACGGTACCTTCTACTTCGTTTCTCTTTCTGCTCTTAGGTCTTTCACTCATCCTGTACCTCCTGCTGGTCGCTTACTTCCTCGACCTTGATATTTTCTTCCTCGGCCAGGGTATCCAGATACGCCATGGCCAGTTCATCTGTCTTCCTGAATTCCTCGCTCTGTCTATCCAGACCCGGAAACTCGTTGACCCTGAAACGGATCATCGGGATCTCTTCGTGGTCCAGCAGCATCTCGAAATAGAGATCGGCGCTGTCTTCATCCAGATAGTCCGCCTCCATGATACTGATTTCCCTGATGGCGGAGAACGGAATCAGATCGGCATTCTCCTTCTTCAGATCCTTTCTTTTGGAAAAAACGAACTGCGAAGCATGCTCATCGATATAAAGCGAATACTTTCCTTCTACCTTCTTATCCGTAACAAAATCATTCAGCTTCTCCAGATTTGCCTTACGGTAATCCAGATGCTTCCTGATGTCTTCGACGGTTCTTCCTTCATAATCCTTATCCGTCAGCCAGGATGACGCCAGCTTGACGCAATTACGGCACAGGATCCCGTCCTTCAGCTTCTTGTTTCCGAATTCGGTCAGTCTTTCCCCGCACAGAGAACAGACATCCGTCCCGTATTCCATTTCATTATCCATGTATGAAACCTCCATACCTATACCAATATTGTATATCATTTTTAAAACACAACCATAAAAAAACCGGATGCCTGCGGACTCGTCCGCCTTCATCCGGCATATATCATTTTAGCTGAATCGATCAGAAATTACTATCTGTTGACAACGTCGGTAAGCTCTTTCTGCAGTTCTGCTTCGATACGGCGCAGTTCCTGCTGAGCCTGAGCTCTCTTCTCTCTGCCTTCCATCTGAATACGCTTCACTTCTTCCAGCGTTTCAATCAGCTTTTTGTTGGTTTCAGTCAGCGTCTCGATATCGACGATGCCTCTCTCGGATTCCTTGGCCGTCTCGATCGTAGCCATCTTCAGATTCTCGGCATTCTGCTTCAGCATCTTGTTGGTCATTTCAGATACTTCATTCTGAGCCTTGACGGCTTCCTTGGAATGGGCAATACCCATCGCGATCAGCATCTGCGACTTCCACAGAGGAATCGTATTGACGATCGTGGACTGGATCTTTTCCGTCATCAGCGTATCGTTGTTCTGAACCAGACGGATCTGCGGAGCCATCTGAATGGAAACCATTCTGGTCAGTTCCAGGTCATGGAGCTTCTTCTCAAAACGGTTGATCGCTTCCGAGAGGTCGTTGGCGGCCTGTGCGTCTTCCGGCAGTCCGGATTCTTCCGCCTTCTTTAAGGCAGCCTGCAGATCATTCGCCTTGATGTCTTCCAGTCTCTTGTATCCCGCCAGGATGTACATCGTCAGTTCCTTGAAGTTGACCAGGTTCTTTTCATAAAGCTGATCCAGCAGGGAAATATCCTTCATCAGAGTGATCTGATGATTCTCCAGGATCTTCACGATCTTGTCGACGTTGGTAGAAGCGCTGTCGTACTTCGCCTTAACGTCAGAGATCTGATTGGAACCCTTCTTGAAAAGTTTCACAAAGAAATTGTCGTTTTTCTCGTCTATTTCAAAGTTTTTCAGCTGCGATACCAGATCCAGCAGCGTATCTCCGATCTCGTCGATATCCTTCGTCTTGACGTTCTTTAAGGCCGTCTCAGAGAAATCGGCGACCTTGTTCTGAGCGGTAGCGCCGTATTGCAGAATGGAGTTGGTCTCGGTAATATCGATCTTCTTGGAGAACTCCTCAACCATCTGCTTCTCTTCAGCCGATAGACCGGAATCATCCAGCTTGGAATATCCTACCACATCCGCAACAGGCAGCGTAGCCAGATCCTTTTCTTCCTCTTCCTGGACTTCTTCCTTAACTTCCTCTTCCCCCAGTGTTAATACGATTTTTTCTTCATTTTCAGCCATATTACATTCCTTCCTTAGTCCTCAATGACATTCATTATTTCCAATATCCTGTTAAGATCATCAATATCATTATATCTTATCGAGATACATTTGTTTTTGATTTCCACCTTCGTACCGTACTTTCTCTGCAGACGGTTTCTGACATCCTCCATGAACGGATCCGTCTCTTCAGGCTTATCCTTCCCCGGTTTCTTTGGAGCTTTCTTCTTGCACAGGTCTTCCAGCTGTCTGACGCTCATCCCTTCCCTGATCGTCTTCTCGGCCAAAGAGATCATCTTCTCTTCGCTGTCCAGAGAAAGCAGTGTTCTGGCATGACCGTAGCTGAGCTTGCCTTCATTGACCATCTTCTTGATCTCATCCGGAAGATTCAGAAGTCTAAGCATGTTCGTGACATTGGTCCTGGACTTGCCTATCCTTTTCGCCAGTTCATCCTGGGTATAGTTCAGCTTTCTGATCAACTGATCATAGGCGCCGGCCTCTTCGATCGGTGTCAGATCCTTTCTCTGAATGTTCTCCAGCAGAGAGATCTCCATCATCTGCTGGTCGTTGAAATCGACGATGATGGCCGGGATCGTCTTCTTACCGGCCAGTTTTGAAGCTCTCAGTCTCCGCTCGCCCGCTACCAGCTCATAACCGCTGATCGACTTCCTTACCAGGATCGGCTGGAATACGCCGTTCATCCTGATGGAATCCGCAAGCTCGTTCAAACCGGCTTCATCAAACTCTTTTCTTGGCTGATAAGGATTCGGCCTGATCTGTGAAATGGCAAGTTCGGATCTGCTTGTGCCTTTGTATTCCGAAGCATTGTTTGAGATATCGTCCAGAAAAGAATCGATATCTGAACCGAAGATCTCATCCAGACCCCTTTTCAGTTTCTTTTCCTTAGCCATTCTCCGCCTCCGCCTTGTTGTTGGCGATCAGTTCCCTGGTCAGCGCGACATAGGCCTTGGCCCCTTCCGAATTCAGGGCATAGTCGTAGATCGACAGACCGGCACTCGGTGCTTCAGAGAGCTTGATGTTTCTTGGAATATAGATCTTGTAGGCCTTCTCCTTGAAGTGTTTCCTGATCTCCTGACCGACTTCCGCAGAAAGATTGGTTCTCGCATCGTACATTGTCAGCAGGACGCCTTCGATCTTCAGATTCGGATTAAACAGTTTCTGTACCAGACGTATCGTCTGCAGCAGCTGGGTAATTCCTTCCAGCGCATAGTATTCGCTCTGAACGGGGATCAGTACGGAATCCGCCGCCGTCAAGGCATTGGTATTAAGAAGGCCTAGAGAAGGAGGACAGTCGATGATGATGTAGTCGTACTTCTCATCCACTTCATTCAGTACTCTCTTGAGCAGTTCTTCACGGTGCTCCTCGATCTTCGCCAGTTCCAGATCGGCACCTGCCAGATTGATGTTGGCAGGGAGAATATCCAGAGGAGGCTTGCTTAAGGAACGGATACAGTCTCTGACGTTCGTGTCGTTCAAAATGGCGTCATAAACCGTCAGATCTCTTAATCCGACTCTATGCCCTACGCCTTGCGTAGCGTTGCCCTGCGGATCGAAGTCCACCAGCAGGACTCTTTTTCTCGAGTAAGCCAGACCGGCTGCCAGATTGATGCTTGTAGTAGTCTTGCCAACACCGCCCTTCTGATTGGCGATAGCGATTTTCTTTGCCATAATCTCCTCCTACTTCTTCATCCTGATAACGATCTTTACATTATCTTCGTATTCCGTTACCTGCATATCAGAATCAATGCCGGATCTCTTGCACAGTTCATATGCCTCTCTGATCGTATTCACGCCGATCCTGAGGTTGCTGGAAACGCCCTTGCGCTTATGGGCTTCCGTCAGTTCCTTGATGTATTCCTCTGTCTTCGAGACATTGTATTTCCGGTTGACGATGGTCAGATATACCTCTTCCAGCTTCTCCTCCGGAACATTCAGCAGCGCTCTGGCATGTCTCTCGGTGATCGTACCGGTAGAGATCGCCTTCTTGATGTAATCAGGAAGCTTCAGAAGTCTCAGCTTATTCGCAACGGTAGACTGCTTGTATCCCAGTCTTTCCGCCAGTTCGTTCTGAGTCAGATCCTCAGACTCCATGATCCGTTTCATGGCCATGGCCTGCTCAATCGCATTGAGATCCTCTCTCTGCAGGTTTTCGATCAGCGCCAGCTTGGCGGACTGTTCATCGGAACTCTCCATGATGATGGCTTCAATGTCTTTTGAACCGTTCAGTAAAGAAGCGCGGTATCTTCTCTCACCGGCGATCAGTTCGAACTTGTCTCCGTTCTTTCTGACCGTAATCGGCTGCAGCAGACCGTTTCTTTTGATCGATTCAGCCAGTCCCCTGATGGATTCGTCATAAAAATCCAGACGCGGCTGATTCTTGTTTGGTATGATCTTATCTAACTTGATTCTAACGATTTCTTTTTTCATAGTGGATTCTTCTTTATTATATTATATTTCCTAGGATATTTTAATGGGGTTTCTTTGACTTTTTTCAGATAACTGATGACTCTCGCATCCCCGTTCATCAGTTTCTCTTCTTTTGTGCTTTCAATCAGAAAGCCCATCTTCTCAATGGCCTTAGAGGCCGTTTTCAGCTCCTCCAGGCCGTCTTTGCCTCTCAGACAGATAAAATACCCTTCTTTCCTCACCATGGCGCCGCAGACCTCTATCAGACTGTTAAGATTGCTTACTGCCCTGGCCGTGACATAGTCATATGATTCACGGTGATTCAAAGAATGATCTTCTCCTCTTTCCTGTATCACTTCGATGTCTTTTAAACCCAGCTTCTCGATCAGGGAGCGAAGGAACGCACAGCGCTTTCCGATCGGCTCCAGCAGGATCACCTTTAAGCCGGGGATGACGATTTTCAGCACAACCCCGGGAAAACCGGCTCCTGTTCCTACATCCACCAGGCTTCCTTCCAGCTTCCGGTCGTAAAGAAGCAGAGAATCGTAGAAATGCTTGTCCAGGACATCCTCGTAATCGGTAATGGCCGTCAGATTTACCTTTTCGTTGTATTCTTTCAGATAACGGGCATAGAGATCCAGCTGTTCGCACATCTCATCCGTCAATACGATGTTCCGTTCCTGCAAGGCTTTCTGAAACATTAAAAAAGTCATAACCCTATTATATCTTAATTAGATGGATACATTCTCCAAAAAACAGGACACATAGAAAAAACCTGTTTCTTTCTTTAGAAACAGGTCTTTTGTTCTTATTTGAATTCCGGCAGACAGATGTCCCGGATCATGTTTACGGCTTTCTGATACTCCGATGTGAAGTAACGGAAGGTATTGACGACCGGTTCAAGTCTGACGAAGTCTTCCGGTTTCAGAGATCCTTCTTCATAGACCCGACAGAAGAGCGGGAGTTTCATCAGTTCTTCGATCTTCCATTCTTCTACAGGATCATTGAAGTAGTCTCTGATCTCGATATCGCAGTTCTCTATCCTCTTCTGCCACTTGACCGGAATCGTCTGTGCGCAATCCGCGCCGATAAACTGCGACCAGTGCAGATAGGAACGGTAATAGGCGATCAGCGGACGGATGCGGTACTTCCTTTCTTTCAGGATGTTTATGGTTTTCTTGGCTACGGCAATGCCGCCCCAGTTCAAGGCATCCGGATGAACGACAAGCTTCAGCCGGTCGCAGTGCGATTTCAGCGTCTCGTCCTGCATACCCGGCAGCAGAGCGATCATCGGGTTGATGGTTTCATTGGAAAGACCTTCTTTTTTTCTTCGGGCGTAGGCTCTTTCTACCGCTTCTGCGGCTGCCAGCGCCTGGTCAATGGAGAAGCATTGCGTACCCATGCAGCTGATGCCTTCATAGGTCGCTTCCTCAATGGCCCTGATACCGCCTTCCGTACACGGGATCTTCACCTGCATGTTGCTACCGCAGGCATCGACTTCCCTGGCCATCTGCAGCATCTTCAAATAACTGTTGTATTCGTAGATCGAAGTCTGAATGGA
>JAFONG010000185.1 GCA_017418585.1 Erysipelotrichaceae bacterium
GATATGCAGATATTCGTCCATGGTTAAAGGCCCGCGGTCCAGACCGAAATGCTCGATCGTATGATTCTCGGCCTTGAGACATACCTCTATGTCGTCAAGGATCGTACCGTTAAAATCGAAAACGACATACTTCATACGTTCATTATACAAAAAAAGACTCCTAAGAGTCTTTAATAATTCTCCTTCTCAGAGACGATGTCAGGATCTTCTTCGCCTTCTTCCGGTTCATCCTCATCCAGTTCGATCTGCGAGATATCCACATGCGATTCCTCGAATTTGTGACGGTTGATCAGATCCCATCTGTTTCCTTTCAGCGATACAAATCTTGAATCCAGAGTCATGTCCGCATAGAACTGCGCAACCTGATCGTTTCTTACGCCGTATACCTTGGAAACCTCTTCCCACAGCTTCTTGAACTGAATCGCACGTTTCTTCTTGGACATGATTTCAAAAGCAACATCCGTCATTGATTTAGCACAAGCCATTATTCGTAAACTCCTAATAATACTTAATCTCTATTGTTCTGTTTTCATCATTAATGATGTAACGTACTATCAATATATCACTATTCAATTTAAAATCAACCACTTTTACATCAAATCTTAGAATTCCTTCTTCGGTGATGATTTTTGCGTAGGCATCTTCCTTCAGATGCAGTTCCAGCATGTGGTCTTCCGCCTGCCTGAAAAAGCTAAGACCGTCTTCATAGATACAGAATTCGCACTGTGCGCCTTCCTGATCGGCATACATAAAACAGCGCCTGTCGGAAACATCTTCCACAAGCGTTTTCTCCAGGTAACCGGTATCGGGATGGCTGAGTACTACTTCTACCATAACTGCATATATTAAACCTAATCGTTTTATTAAGTCAATAATAATGTTAAAATAACTAGGATGGAATACAAGAACAAGAAAGTACTGGTAGTCGGTCTGGCAAGATCTGGCATGGCCGCTATCAAGATTCTGCATAAGCTGGGCGCAAGGATCTCTCTGTCGGAAAGAAAAGAACCGAATCAGGAAGAAAGAGAATATCTGGAGTCTATCGGCGTGGAGATTCTCGATCAGGACATGTCCGTTTTTGAACGCGATTTTGACCTTGTGATCAAGAATCCGGGCGTTCCTCCGGTATCTCCTATCGTAAGAAAACTGGAAGAAAGAAAGATCCCGATCATTACGGAAATCGAACTGGCTTATCAGGTATCCAGACCGCAGCATTACATCGCCATTACCGGAACAAACGGTAAGACGACAACAACCACGCTGATGTACGAACTGCTGAAAACGGCATTCAAAGAAAAAGCCCATGTCGGAGGCAATATCGGTACGCCTCTGTGCGAACTTGTTCTGGAACACGATCTCATGGAAGAAGAAGGCCATTATGTCTCTTTGGAGATCTCCAATCATCAGCTGGTCGATATCGATGTTTTCAGACCGGAAATCGCGGTCATCATCAATCTGACGCCTGATCATCTGGAGACCATGGGTTCTCTGGATGCCTACTATAAATCCAAGACGGAAGTCTACCGGAACATGAAAGACGATGATGTTTTCCTGTACAACGCCGATGACGCGGTCCTGAAAGAATACACTGAGAAATATCCGGTTCATTGTCAGATCAGGTCTTTTTCTCTGGAATCGCAGAACACTTTCTCATTCCTGAAAGACGGATATATCTTTGTCGATCATGAAGCCGTGCTGCCGTTGAGCAGCATATCCCTGGTAGGAAAACACAATATCCAGAACGTCATGATCGCAGTAACGGCCGCAAAACTTCTGGGCATATCCAACGAAGACATCGTCAAGACGATAGAGGCATTTAAAGGCGTAGAACACCGCATCGAGTTTGTCCGGGAAAGAAACGGAGTCAGATACTACAACGACTCCAAGGGAACCAATACCGATGCGACGATCACGGCACTGAATTCTTTTGAGAAAGGCGTCATTCTGCTGGTTGGAGGCTACGAAAAAGGTCTGGACATGACAGAGATGAGAAAACACCTTGGCTGCGTAAAGAAAATCATCGGTTTCGGTCAGTCCGGCAGAAGGATAGCCTTCGATCTTTGTGAAGATCCGATCATCGTCACAACACTGGATGAAGCCGTTCATGAAGCGGAAAAACTGGCTGTTGCGGGGGATACCGTTCTTCTTTCCCCTACCACATCCAGTTTCGACCAGTATTCCGGATACGAAGAAAGAGGAAGACATTTCAAGGAAATCGTAAACGCATTATGAACAGAAAATACATAGGTGTCTTCGACTCCGGAATCGGAGGACTGACTGCCGTAAAACATCTGATCGAGGAGCTGCCGAACGAAAATGTCGTTTTTCTTGCGGATACCCTGAACATGCCATACGGTTCCAAGTCAAAGGAACAGATCATTGCGTATTCGCTGAATGATTTTGATATCCTTAACAGATATGATTTAAAAGCCCTCCTCATTGCCTGCAATACAGCGGATTCCGCTGCCAGAAAGACCTTGCAGAAACAGACGTCGATCCCTGTACTGGGTGTAATCGAAGCGGCCGCAAGGAAAGCCTGCACAGTGACAGAAAACAGAAAAATCGGCGTTCTGGCGACTCCAGCTACGGTAAGATCAGGAAAATACGAAAAAGCCGTTCATGCCATTGATACGGATATTGAAGTTTATTCGATTGCCTGTCCCGAACTCGCTCCGATGATCGAATCGGGAAGAAACGCCGAAGACCCTGAAGTGACTGAGATCCTTATGGGCTATCTGAAGCAGTTGAAAGACAGACAGATCGATACGCTCGTCCTTGGCTGTACCCACTATGATGTCCTGGAAAAGAAAGCGAAAGAACTGCTTCCGAACATTCATGTGATATCTTCTTCTGCGTGTGCCATTGACGATCTGAAGGAACTTCTGATCAGACAGGATCTTCTGAATGCAGATCCTGAACCTGAAAGGATCTATCTGGTAACGGCTGATCCCGAGAAATTCAAAAAGACTGCCTCGGCGATCTTGAAAAACATAGAAATCGACGAAGCATAATCCGGATACGTCGAAAAGATGCACCGTTTTTCATTAACGAAAGGAAATACGATATGTTGGAATTCAGATTTGATACCCAGCTGCTGATTGCAGGACATGGTCTTTCGGAAGATGAAATCTTCGACTACATCGCTCAGCACTTTGAAGGCGATAGTCTGCTGGTAATAGGCGACGAGGATCTTATCAAGATCCACTTTCATACCAACCGGCCATGGGAGATTCTGGAATACTGTTCTTCATTAGGCGATATTCACGATATTGTCGTTGAAAACATGCAGCGTCAGGCCGACGGTCTGAAAGGATAGTCTGTCCCGATTCTTTCTGCTAGAAGTCGGAAAGAAGATGAAAAGACCGCCTTGCGGTCCTAATCAGTTCAGAAATGATTATATAAAAAATCAGATGTCCATTGACATCTGATTCTTTTTTTTAGTAGTTCTCGGCGTTGACTTCGAAGTATGACTTCGGATGTGCGCATACCGGGCACATTTCCGGAGCCTTAGGTCCTACGACGATATGACCGCAGTTGCGGCATTCCCATACCTTGACTTCGGATTTGGCGAATACTTCCTGCGCTTCAACGTTGTGCAATAACGCTCTGTATCTTTCTTCGTGGTGTTTCTCGATTGCTCCTACCATTCTGAACTTGATAGCCAGAGCCTTGAATCCTTCTTCTTCTGCCGTCTTTGCGAAATCCTCGTACATGTCTGTCCATTCATAGTTTTCACCATCTGCAGCGGCAGCCAGATTCTCGGCAGTCGTTCCGATGCCTTCCAGTTCCTTGAACCACATCTTGGCGTGTTCTTTTTCGTTGTCTGCGGTTTTCAGGAAAAGTGCGGCAATCTGTTCATATCCTTCTTTTTTTGCCGTAGAAGCAAAATAAGTGTACTTGTTTCTAGCCTGCGATTCACCCGCAAAAGCAGCCTGCAGGTTCTTTTCTGTCTGTGTACCAGCGTATTTGTTTGCCATAAATGTCTCCTTTTTTTCGTTTGCTACCTTAAGTATAGAATCTAAGCGGAAATAACTCAAGCGATCAGCTCTGTTTTGTGTTTAGACGCACTTTCAGTTCGTACAGGATGTCTTTCCAGTTGATGATGATCATCACAAGGAAGAGGACAAAAGAAGCCGTAGAGAAAGCAAATGCGACCCAGTTGGTGATCGGCCAGCTGTGGATAGAATACGGGATACTTGCCAGGCACAGCAATCCCAGAAGCATGATGGAACTTAAGTGCCGCGCCTTTCTGTCGTAGGTCACATAGAAAATGATGATCATCAGCAGCAGGAAGGTAAACAGAACGATCGGGATGACGGTCTGGGCCCATCCCCTGGCCAGGAAATGATCGATCAGAAGCAGCAGAACAGCCAGATAGAAAGAGATCCTGATCGTATGGGAAAAGATGGAGAATTCTACCATTCTTAAGGAGAACACCAGTTTCCAGATACTGAACAGGGACCAGATGACGATCAGACTCCACATCTTTCCTTTTACCAGAAGATTCACCAGCAGACACACCGCGGATGCACACAGGAAAACGATCCTGACGATATAGCGCAGAGTACGGTAGAAGGAGCTCTGTCTCTCCGGTATCGGATAAATGATCCTAGGATTCATATTCGACACTCCCTTCCGTTTCTATGGCAAGTCCGTCCTCTTTTAGAAGACGGTAGACTTCTTCTTCAAACACCGTTTCATGGCAGTTCTTGATCACGGTAAAGACGGCCTTTTTTCCGTATGTAACCATGGAGCTTGTCACCCTGTTTGGAATACCCGGCATCAGAACAAACTGGAATCTGTCTACTTCATCCTGAAGTTCCTGAGGCATTTCGATGACGCCCAGGTTGGATAAAGTACAGCCGATGATGCTGTTGCTCAGATAGCCATAGACCGTCTGAACGATCGGTACTTTTATAAACAGAGGAACATAATTCAGTGAAGCAATCAGTTTTCCGGTGATCTTCATCATCTGATTCATGTGGGTCTCATCGCCTTTTTCTTTGATCTGGGCAGCGATATCTTCGATCAGCTCTTTCTTGTCTTCGATCTGTGATAGATTCTCGGTCGCATTGAAATACATCGAGTAGTTGCGTAACGTAGCGGAATGATTGAACTTGCGCATGTTGACAGGAATCTGGATGTTGAAAATGCCGTCGTTCCTGACGATCGACTTCTTTGCCGCCAGCATGAGTACTGCGCATAGATAAGCCGTTACGGTACCGTTGTAGGATCTGCTTACCTTCTTCAGTTCATCGCTGTCCATGATGAAATGGATGATCCTGGTAACGCCCGTCTTGGAGAGTTTTCCATCAAGCTGAATCGATTTCTTATCGACGAATTTAGAGAAATCCCCTTTCCCCTGGGCATTCTTGAATTCATTGACCAGTTCCGCCTCGTCAGGCAGCTCATCCGGATCCTTAACACAGCAACCGTAGGTGAAAACCTTTCCCTGCAGCCTGAAGTATTCACCCAGTAGGGTCTTCAGGAAAACCATCCCGCCGCTTCCGTCGGTAATGGAATGAAAGAACTCCACGCTGATGCGTTTTTTATAGTAAAGGACACGCAGAGAACGGTAACTTCGCAACAGTATCGATATCGGCTTGCACGGAACGTCTTTCTCTTCTTCTGCCTGCAGGATATGATTGGTCGTTTCCAGATAGTGCCAGAAGAAACCGTTCTTGATGACGGCGGAGAAGGTCGGAAAACGCTTCATGGTGAAATCCAGCGCCAGCTGCAGCAGTATCGGTTCAATGTCTTCCTTCAGTTCAACGGAAAGTCTGAACATCGGCATCTGTCCGAATTTCATGCCTAGCGGATAGATGATGGCGGCATTGTCCAGCGGATAGGATCTGCGCTGATTCGATGCAAAGAAATCTCCCAGATGATTCGGATCCATTCTTTCGCAGATCTCATTTACATCGTATCCCTGATCCTGATAATACTCAAAGGCACGGATAAAGTGCTGAAAGATCAGATTCTTTCCATACAAAGGAAGATCCAGTTTCTGATCCAGGACATTAAAAAAATCATCGATCCTTACGCTTTCAGCTTCAGACCGACCGCTCTTCAGTTTCTGCAGATGAAGATTCTGTTTCTGTTTCATTTTGATCTATCTCATCTTCATTAAAAAGACCAGCAAACAAGGATGGCGGCCCCAACAGGAATCGAACCTGTAACTATCCCTTAGGAGGGGATTATTTGATCCATTAGACTATGGGGCCACACAACTATTATACATAAATAAAAGAAAATAGGTCTACTAACCTATTTTCGATTTACAAGGAATTTAAATGAAAAAACTTTTTACACTATTAATATATATCACTTATGTGAAAATATTGTGAAATTTTACAGCATTTATGAAAATATTTACTGAAAATTGTTTTCACTCAATAAAAAAGAGAGGGATAATCCTTTTATTCCTCTCTCTATGTCATGTTATGATGCGATATGTTTTAGTACATTCCACCCATGCCGCCGGCAGGCATCGCCGGTTCCGGTTCTTTTACGGTACCTACGGCCGCTTCAGTCGTGATCAGCAGTCCGGCAATGGATGCGGCATTCAGCAGCGCGGATCTCGTGACCTTGCATGGATCGACGATTCCGGCCTTGAACATGTCTACCCATTCTCCGCTCTTGGCGTTGAAACCGACATTGCTCTTCTGTTCCAGCTGTCTGTCGACAATATCCTTGCCGTTATGTCCAGCATTCTCGGCAATCTGGTACAGCGGCTTCGTCAGGGATTCAAAGACAATGGAAATACCCTTCTGTACATCCGGATCTTCCGCTGTAACCTTGCTCTTCATATCTTTGTAGATGGACATCAGTGCACATCCGCCGCCGGTTACGATACCTTCCTCAATCGCAGCTCTTGTTGCGTTCAGGGCATCTTCGATCCTCAGTTTCTTTTCCTTCAGTTCCGTTTCCGTCGTAGCGCCTACTTTAATGACAGCTACACCGTTGGTCAGCTTTGCCAGACGTTCCTTCAGATTCTTCTTGTCGTAATCGGAAGTCGTTCTCTCGATCGTGTTCTGGATCTCGGTGATTCTTTCCTTGAACGCTTTCTTGGAACCTGTTCCGTCGATGATGGTCGTATTGTCTTTTTCTACGACGACTTTCTTGGCGCTCCCCAGATCCTTCATGCTTAAATCCTTCAGCTGCATGCCCAGATCCTTGGAAACGAATGTAGAGCCGGTCAGGATGGCAATATCCTGCAGGTTGGCTTTCTGATTGTCGCCGAAGCCAGGAGCCTTGGTTGCGACAACATTGAACGTGCCTCTCAGTTTATTTACGATCAGTGTAGATACAACCTCGTTCTCGATGTCGTCTGCAATGATCAGCAGCGGCTTGTTGGCCTGAACAATCTGTTCCAGAACAGGCAGAACGTCCTGAATGGTGGAGATCTTCTGATCCGTTACCAGGATGGCAGGATTCTCCATGACTACATTCATCTTTTCTCTGTCCGTAACCATGTACGGTGAAATATAACCCTTGTCGTATCTTAAACCTTCTGTAACCTCTAAGGAAGTATCAAAACCCTTGGATTCATCGACATTGATAACGCCGTTCTTTCCGACCTTTTCCATGGCTTCAGAAACGATATTGCCGATCTCCTGTGATCCGCTTGATACGGCCGCTACATTGGCGATCTCGGCGGATGAATCGATCTTTCTGGCTGAACTGAGCAGCTTCTCGGCAACCTTCTTTGAAGCGATCTCAATGCCTTCTCTTAACAGAACAGGATTGGATCCCTTCTCAACGGCATCCAGTCCGGAATGAATCATGGCCTGCGCCAGCAGTGTCGCGGTTGTCGTACCGTCACCTGCGGAGTCGTTGGTGTGGTTTGCGACTTCATAGATCATCTTCGCACCCATGTTTTCAAAGGTATCTTCCAGTTCGATCTCCTTGGCGATGGTAACGCCGTCATTGACGATCAGCGGTGAACCGTATCCTTTGTCCAGAACAACATTTCTTCCCTTAGGACCTAAGGTGATTCTAACGGCATCCGCCAGCGTATCAACGCCCTTCAGTACAGAATCTCTTGCATCTTTTGAATACTTTACTATCTTTGCCATAATATGCCTCCTATTTCACGATAGCCAGGATATCTTCTGCCTTAATCAGAATATAGTCTTCCTCGCCGTCCTTAATATCCGTTCCGGAATACTTCTTGTACATGACCTTGTCGCCCTTCTTCAAAGGCATCTCATAGGTATGATCGTTGATCTTCACTTCCTTGCAATCGCTGACTTCCGCTACGATCGCATACTCTTCACTCTCCTCTTTCTGAGAGATGATAATTCCGCTTTCCGTCTTTTTGGAAGCTTCAACTTTTTTCAGTAAAACATTGTTATATAATGGTTTAATCATATAAAAACCTCCTGTTCACACATTCATTATAACCCTTTATAGCACTCTGTCAATAAGAGTGCTAAACATTGGCACATCATTATCACTCGATAAAAAAGAGACGTTTCCGTCTCTAGTTGTAACCGAGTATTTTGATCAGCGTGATATTGGTGTAAGTATAAGCTTCCAGCGGATAATCCTTCATGTCGATGCTGTTGGAATCGACCAGGATGTGACCATCAACGATCCTGGATACCATGATGGTATGGGACAGCCCCGCGTTACCTACCATGATGATGTCTCCGGGCTGTGCATAGTATAGATTGACATCCGTTTCCGCAGCAAGACCTTTTCCTTCGTTGTACTTGGCATAGTTGTAGAAGTATCCGACATTGACCCAGGATCTGGTTCTGCCCAAGGCCGTTTCATCTTCGTTGATCCCCGGATCGTATTCCGGATCTTCAATGTAGCACTTCCACTGCTCCTCACCTTCATAATCCATCGGGATGCCTCCCGCCAGCATTGCCTGAGAAGCGTAGTTCTGACAGTTTCCGCCTTCATCCGTGAAGTTGTACCACTGCGGATTGCGGGAATGGCTGTACTGATCCAGATAGGCAACAGCAGCGCTGCGGTCGTACGTCTTAGAAACAGGTCTGTCGGAACTGTATGCGTTCTGTGAGGCTTTTCTCTGCAGTACTTCTTCGTGATATGTCAGCATGTCCTTGAGCTCGGAATAATAGTAGTCATATACATCCTGCGGATCTCTTTCGTCGTCGTAGAAGGCCATGTAGTAGCCCTGAATC
>JAFONG010000186.1 GCA_017418585.1 Erysipelotrichaceae bacterium
AATCCTCTGGGCGGCCCTTCCGGAGGGGATGGAGGAAACGGAGGTTCGATCATTTTCAAGGTCGATACCAACAAGTCGACTCTGCTGGATCTGCACTTCAGCAAGCAGATCAGAGCGGAAGACGGTGAAAACGGGAAGACCAACAACATGTTCGGAGCTTCCAGAGATGATGTCGTCGTCAAGGTGCCGCTTGGAACCATCGTAAAGGATCTGGACAGCGGCGCGATCGTTGTCGATCTGAATACCGCGGATTCTGAGGAAACCATCTGTCAGGGCGGAAAGGGTGGCAAGGGGAACTACCACTTCAAGTCTTCCCGGAACAGCGCACCGGAATATGCGACTCTTGGAACACCGGGACAGGAAAGGAATGTCCTGGTTGAACTGAAGCTTCTGGCTGACGTCGGGTTGGTAGGTCTTCCTTCCGTAGGCAAATCGACGCTGCTCTCTGTCGTATCCAACGCCAGACCGGAGATTGCCGACTATCCGTTTACGACCCTGAAACCGCAGCTTGGAATGGTCAAGATCGGGGAGAGTTCCTTTGTCATGGCCGACCTGCCGGGTCTTATCGAGGGCGCATCGCAGGGCAAGGGTCGGGGACACGAATTCCTGAAACACATCGAAAGATGCAGACTCATTCTCCACGTGCTGGACATGGGAAGAGAAGATCCGATCCACGACTATGAGGTCATCAATGAAGAACTCAGGCAGTATCCGGGCAATCTCATCGACCGTCCGCAGATCATCATCGCCAACAAGATGGATCTTGACAACGCGCAAGAGAATCTGAATCTTTTCAAGGAAAAGTATCCTGAGCTGGAAGTCTTTGAAACGATGACGCTGATCAACGAAGGTCTCAAGCCTGTACTCTACAGAGCGGCTAAGATGCTGAAAGAACTTCCGCAGTTCCCGCTCTACGATCCGAACAAGACCGACAAGAAAGTCGTATATACCTATGAAGAAGAGAAACCGTTCGAAATCTTCAACGAAGGAAACGGCATCTGGAGAGTGGAAGGGGAAAGAATACAGAGACTTTTCCTCAACACCAACTTCAAGGATGACGATTCTGTTCTGCGTTTCTCCAGGGCTCTATCCAGGATGAAACTGGATGACGCCTTAAGAGAGAAGGGCTGCCGGAACGGAGATCAGGTCTTCATTGAAGACTACAGTTTTGAATTCAACGACGAAGAATGATACATTAAGCCGGTAAAACCGGCTTTCTTTTATGCGTTGTGATGTATAATTGTAATATGATTGGTTTTGTTAGAGGTATCGTTCACGCTTTTGGTCTGGATTATGTTCTGATCGATGTCAACGGCATAGGATATCGTATCAGTTTCTATCATCCGGAAGTATTGAAAGCCGGCAAGGAAATGACGATCTATACTTATCAGAACGTCAGAGAAGACGAAATCTCTCTTTACGGTTTCCTGTCTTTGCAGGAGTATGATCTGTTTACCAAACTGATTTCCGTAAAGGGACTCGGTCCGAAGCTTGCGTCCGGTATTCTTTCCGCTTCTTCCGTCGACTCCATCGTTACCGCAATCGAAACGGGAGACGTCGAGTTCATGTGCAGGATGCCCGGTGTAGGAAAGAAAACGGCTTCTCAGATCATTCTGGATCTGAAAGGAAAACTGGTTGAGACGGAAACCGTCGACAACGAAAAACTGAACGATGTAAGCGATGCGCTGAAACAGTTCGGCTA
>JAFONG010000187.1 GCA_017418585.1 Erysipelotrichaceae bacterium
CGGATAGAAGGAATGATCTTTCATATACAAAGGAGAATTAAAGCAGTCTTCTCTTTCTTCTTCCTTGCAGTAATAGGAAGCCATGATTCCATCGGCTGGACGCAGTCTGGAGATCAGGCTTCTTTCAAGTTCCCCTGTCTCGCCGTATCTTTCGATATCCCACGTCTTGTCATAACGGTCACTCATCGTGACACACGGGTAGTAGAGGATCTGGGCCTTTATTCTGCCCGGGTGTTCTTTCTGTTTTAAGGTCTCGGCCAAGGCCAGATTGCCTCCGGCAGAATCGCCGAACAGAATGATCTTCTTTCCGTCTTGACACAGTTCATCGATGATACCGCTGATCTGTTCCACCTGATGGGGATAGACAAAATCCGGAGCGAGATCGTAGTCGATGGAATAGGTGATCCTTCTGAATGTCTTGGCAATGAACTTGCAGACATAGCGGTATCTGTCGACAGCGCCTGCCCACCAGCCTCCGCCGTGAATAAAGACGACCAGTTCATCGCTTTCGATTTTGGACGGTACATACTTTTCCGCTCTGCCTGTTTCGAAAAACTCCAGGCTGACATCGACATCCGTTACCTTATCGACAAAAGGGAAATCTGGATACTTGTCCCTGTATCTCTCATATCCGACGTCTCTTCCTTCAACAAGCAGGCCGGTATGGGGATACTGTTTACGGTTCCGGTAGTACTGCCCGCAGATCAGATCGACGTTGGTGTTCTGATAAGTCTGTTTCGGATCAATGACAGTCTTCTTCACTATTCTGCCTCGTATCCGAGTTCTCTGATATAGTCCTTGACCTGTCTGATGTTTTCCTTGACTGACTGGCCTGGCTTGAATGCGGTCTTGGATCCCAGGATGAAAATGCTTGCGCCGGCATCCAGCAGGCCCTTGATATCCGGGTAGTCGATGGAACCGTCAACGGCGATCTCGACATTTTCATATCCTCTTTCATCCAGCATCTTTCTTAATCTGGCGATCTTGTCGAGCATGGAAGGATGTATCGTCTTTTCTCCGGCTCTGCTGTCCTTGACGATCAGATTCACAAAGCTGACGAACGGGAAGTACTCCTCAACCATGGATAAAGGCGTACCCGGATAAATCGATACGGCAGGCTTTCCTCCTCTGGCCAGAACCTCCTTGCATATCTGCATTCCTCCGCAGGTCGTTTCCGCATAGAAAGTCAGATAGTTGCCTTTGATGTTCGGATATACCGCATTCAGATACTCTTCCGGATATTTGGTCGTGATATGGACATCCACCGGTACGGTAAACTTCTGACTGATCATCGGAACCATGTCCGGAGACAGTTTGGTCGTACCGTAAAGGGTATAATCCATGACATCGAAATGATAATAGGAAACGCCTGCTTCCTGCAGATCCTTGCATTCGCGTTCCATGTTGAGCAGATCGGCTCTTTCCAGCGATGGAGACAGTTTTATTTTCATAACTTTCCCTTCTTTCTAGTTTTCTGATTTGATTTCCTTGATGCAGTCATCCATGGCTTCCATCCATGTGCGCATCGGATGATGGAACGTATTCTCGAACAGACTCCCATCCAGAACGACGTTCTTTTCTCTCGGGGCGAATTTCACGCCCATCAGACACGGTTTTGTCGCATCATCGCCATATCCCATCTTGTGGGCGATATAGCTGAAGTATTCGTAACGGGATGCGGCTGTAGTATTGCACAGATGATAGGTTCCGTACTTGTCCGATTCCAGCACTTCTTCCAAGGCATTGGCGATATCGACGACATAGGTCGGATTGGAAATCTGGTCGGTCGTATACAGAAGTCCTCTTTCTCCCGCTTCCAGCCTGCTCAGCATCTTGAGGATCGGATTTCTGTCCTTTCCTCCATGTGCACCGAACAGCAGCGGCACTCTGATGATAAAACTTTTCGGATTGAAGTATCTTACAAGTTCTTCCGCCTTCAGCTTGGTATTTCCGTAGGTATTCACCGGAGCGACAGGATCATCTTCCTTGTAAGGCTTATCGGTATTTCCGTCAAAGACGCCGCCCGTACTGATATGGATCATCGGGATTCCCATGTTTCCGGTTACCAGAGCGATATTCGCCGGTACGATCGTATTCAGTGCATAGGCTCCCACAGGATCTCTTTGCGCATCGTCGACATCCTTGATTCCGGCAATATGGATATAGCAGTCAGGCTTTTCCGATTCGATCTTCTCTCTTAAAGCCGTAAAGTCATTCAGATCCAGATCCCTGCGGCCGTTGATCACGAAAGTATCGTGATGCGCCGAAAGGATCTTCGCGACATCATAACCCAGCAGGCCGTTGCCGCCATCCAGCATGATTTTCATCGTTTTACCCCAGTCTGCTTTCCGCAAACATGACTACAGAAGTGATGATCAGAGATGCAGGAATGCCCAGCAGTCCAAACAGCAGGGAACTTTTTACGTTCCAGTAACGGATGTATCCCAGCAGACAGAACGATCCGACCAGCAGGATCGCCGTTACGACGATCATTTTCCTGAATATGTCTGTCCTTAGTTTTCTTTTTATTTCTTCGGTTTTTGCCGATTCTTCTTCCTGCGTCTTAAGGTAGAGCAGTTCCTTTGTATAACCAAGACTGAAGCAGTTTTCCGCATACATTCTTTCGGTAAACAGATGTACCGCTTCCGGAATGTTTTCGGAATAGTCCGTATAAATCTTGATCGCTTTCCTGATGATCTCGAACAGAGCCCAGCAGGTGGCGATGATATCCAGCATCAGCAGTTCTTTCCCGATAGCCGCATTTCTCTCGCGGTATCTCAGACAGCACAGGGCGAACAGAAACCACACATCCGCCACAAGAAGCCAGTTGCCTCCCTTGAGAATGGAGATGTTGGAAATGTTCATGCCGGATGTCACGATGGCGGAAGCCGCCTTCTTGTCCAGACCCGTGGTCTTTACGTTCTTCTCCTTACTTTCGGAGAAGTTCTCATAGGCGTCTTTCCATGGACTGTTTCTTTTCTCTTTCTTTGCCATAGCATCTCCTAAAACGTATAATCCGGCGTCATCCTGATCTTGTCCCGGTACGGTTCGGATATAGGATCCTGCAGCAGGAAGCTGATGATCTTTCTGTCATCCTTGAAATGGATCGGATAGACTTCCCTGACATTGCATTTTCTCATGAAATAGTCGAAGCCTTTCGCATACATCTCTTCCTGTGAAGGATTGAGAATCAGGAAAGCCGCATCGATCGGCGTATCTGCGATCTTGTTGACTTCCTTATGGTAGTCTCTTACCGCTTCGGCTATCTTCTCTTCCTTCATGTTCGGCCACGACCATTCGTTGAGATGACCCGCATGGAAAACCGTCTCCTTGCCGACCTTCACCAGAAAGGCGCATCCGCGGTTGCCGTCGCAGGTATCCAGAGTCTTGATGGTCAGACCGTGATACTTGTAGGTCTGATCCGGATCGGTGAACAGGATCTTTTTCAGCGTTTCCTTTTCAATGATGTGATTGTAGAAGAAACGGAAACGGAACTTCTTGTTTTTGATGTTGTCATTGGCTACGACATAATAGACGTTGTCGTTTTTCGCACCCCAGTGGAAGATGTCCTGATTGTAGTTGTCCGCAATCGAGCCGGATATGAAAACAAACAACGGCTTATCCTTGCTGATCCTGGGCATTTTCCCCTGCGAGTAATTGAATATCAAAGAAGCATTCTCGGTTTCTACCAGAACGCCATCCTGATATATATATGTTACCTTCATCGTTCTGATTAGATTTCTGCTTCTGTAAACAGGTTGTAGAGATCGTCTACGCTTTCAGGATTCAATGCTCTGTTTAATGTTTCATCGTCACCTAAGACGATAGCGACCTGCTGAATGGCCTGCATGTGCGATTCACCGTCGGCGGCAGCCAGCGTGATCATCAGATTGACATCCTCATCTTTTCCTTCAAAACGGAAAGGTTCTTTGACATAAGTAATAGACAGCTGCGTCTCATTGACGCCCTTGTCTGAGCTTGCGTGCAGCAGCGCTACACCCGGACACAGTACGAAGTAGGCATTGTGTTCAATGGCGCTCTCAATGATCGCTTCAGTATAGCGAGGCTCGATATAGCCCTGTTCAACCAGTTTTCTGGTAGCGACCTCAACGGCATCTCTCCAGTCCTTGACTGAATCGATGATTTCGACGTTTTCATACTTTAACAGATCTTTTAATTCCATATACTCCTCCTAAAAAAATATGGGAAGAGGATATAATGATCCTCCTCCCATCTTTTTGTTTAATACTACTGTTATTCTTCGTCAGGGTTTTCTTCGAAGTATTTTTCAAGTACTTCTCTGATCTCATTCTTGTTGACGAGATTATGAATAGCTACACATGGTCCGAAGACTTTTACCTGTTCATAGATATCGCCGCCGGCAATATAGAGATCCGCCTGACCGGCTGTGGTATCACCGATAGAAGTATGTCCTACACGGATATCACCTTTGCCCATGGCCTCAAGCACTTTTTCAACGTTCATTCCTAAAATAAGGGATGAACCTAAACCTGCCTGACACACACAAAGAATTTTTTTTACTTTTCCCATATTCTTTCCTTTAAGAAAGTATTAGGCGTTTTTCTTCTTTCCTAATACGCCGATAACAACGACGACTACGAACAGAGCGATAACACAGTAGAACATGTTAGGGCCTAAGAGTTTACCCAGCTGATACAGAGGGATAGAAACTAATGCAGCATCGGAGTTACCGAATGTAATACCTTCGATTACAACTGAACCGTATTTGATCAGTAAAGCTGGAACGAAGTGTGATACGAAGCCAACGAGAGCTGCAGCCAGGATAGCACCACGTCTGCCGCCTGTAGCGTTAGCAACACATCCGTAAGTAGCGCCAAGGTAGAAGGAACCGATCAGAGAAGGCAGTACGACTGGGAAAGTCGGATCTGCTCTGTTGATAGCGATGTTAACTACGAAGGCAACCAGATAAGCCAATGTACATACGAAGAAGCTTACGAGGACACCAGTTGGATAGTAAGGGAATACTACCGGGATATCCAGACCAGCAACTGCGTTTGGAACCAGTTTCTCTGACAGACCCTGGAAAGAAGGAGTGATTTCACCGACAACCAGACGAACGCCAGCCATCAGGATGAAGATACCCATTGTGAATTCCAGAGCGTAGTTGATAGAACCGATTACGAAGTTCGTGCCAGCACCGAATGCGTTGGTAACAACTTCCGGCTTAACAACTAAGCAGATGATAGAAACGATTACATAGATAGCGAACATAACCAGTGACAGAGATACGTTCCAGTCTCTTAAGAAACGCATCTTTTCTGGGATGTTCATGTCTTCTGTTGAATGAGACTTGTCGCCGAACAGTTTGCCTACGCGACCAGCGATCCAGTAGAAGAATGTGCCAGAGTGAGCGATAGAGATTTCTCTTGTCTGCGTGATTTCACATACATCTTCGTATACCAGTGAAGGCATAACAGCCATGTAAGCGCCACATACCAGACCACCGGCAACGATTACCTGCCAAGTAGGGAAGCCCATGTTGGTGAACAGGAATGCGCAGCAAGTAGCGATCCACATCATTTCATGTCCTGTTAAGAAGATGAATGAGAACTTCGTGAATCTGGCAAGCAGCAGGTTGACGAACATAGCGATAACGATGATACCGGACAGAGCAACACCGTAAGTGTCGCCGGCAGCACCGAACGCACCTTCGTTGGAAGCAACGATACCGGTGAAGCCCATAACATCAGATGTCATAGAGTTCAGAGGTCCTAATGAATCAACGAGGAATGTTCCGGAACCGGAAATCAGCTTGTAGCCAAGAATCGTCTTGATCATCGAAGTGATGATGTCAGACCAGTCTTTCTTTCTAACAAGCATACCTGCCATGACATACAGTGACAGTAAGATAGCAGGGTTAGAAAGTAACTGAATGATAAAATCAATTACAAAATTCATAAATATTTCTTCCTCCTTAAATTAAAAAACTATTTATGACAATTTAATTGTAGAATCATAAGATACAAAATGCAAGCGTTTACACCAAATTATCACACATTTATCACATAATCTAGCGGTAAACTTCGATGGCTCTTTTGACTTTCGCGGGATCTTCCGGTCTGCCTATGACGGCCTCTTTGCGGTCCAGGGTTTTCAGGGCTTCCATGTCCTGTTCCTCCAGCTTGAAATCGAAGAGATCGATGTTTTCTTTCAGTCTTTCTTCGCTGTTGGTCCTAGGAAGGATACAGATATCCCGCTGCAGCAGGAATCTAAGACAGATCTGCGCCCTGGTTTTACCGTACTTCTGCGCCAATTCGCCTAACAGAGGATCTTCCATCAGATCATCTATCCTGCCCGCTCCCAAAGGGGAATAAGCCTGATGCGTCACATCGTACCTGTCGAACCATTCGTGTTCCGTCCATCTCTGGCAGCGCACATGGGTCTCGATCTGGTTTACCTGCGGTTTGAATTCGTTGAAACTCAGCAGGTCGATCAGTCTGTCCGGCGTAAAGTTACACACGCCTATCGCCCTGATCTTTCCTTCCCGGTAGAGTTCTTCCAGGTCTCTGTATGCGGTATAGTAGTCGTTTAAAGGCCAGTGGATCATGCACATGTCCAGATAATCCACACCCAGCTTTTTTAATGAATCCAGAGCCATTTTCCTGGCGTCTCCCGGCTTCGACCATCTAAACCACACCTTGGATGTAATGAACAGATCCTCCCTGGCAATGCCGCTGTCCTTTATGCCCAGTCCAAGCTGTTCCTCATTGTCGTAATCCAGAGCCGTATCGATCAGCCGGTATCCCAGTTCGATCGCCTTTCTGACCTGCCCTCTTGGATCGTTCAGCCTGTAGGTTCCCAGTCCCACTCTCGGCATGAAAACACCGTTGTTCAGTTTTACATAACGGTCCATAATCGTTCTCCTTTCTTTATGATAAGAAACTCAGCTGTTCAGACTGACGGCGATCTGCATCCCTTTATAAGCCATCAGGATGCCGATAACGATCAGAGCCAGTCCGATCATCAGCATTCTGTTGTTCTTGCCTGTTCTGGCCAGTGAAGGATCCTTCCTGCTGTAGCTCAGGACTACGGTATGATCCTTTGGATACTCGCTTCCCTCTTTCAGTTTCTTCGTATACCTGTTTCCATCTACCGTATAAGAATAAGTATTCTCATAGGCGTTCTCCTGCCCTCTTCTGGTCCTGAAGGTAGGTTCGGACTTGGTCAGTTTTCCTTCGGCCTTTCCGGAATACTTCAGCAGATCCAGAACATAAAAAAGACTCAGGGCCACTCCGGCCAGAGCAAACAGACAGCCAAGCGTAAAAGTCCAGTAGTCTCCCGGCCTTTCGCTGTAGGCAAGATTGAAGAATTCAGTAAAATCGATATTCATATCCTTATTCTAACATCTTTCTGATCACGTCATTGATCATTCGCTCGTGGGTGACCTGATCCGTATCCTTGTCCGGAACTTCCGTGAAATGCGATCCCGGAATCAGTTCATGAAGGGCAACGCCGTACTCGTAAGGATGACACAGGTCATTCTTGCAGGCGATGATCTCTACAGGAACTCTCATCGTTTTCAGAACTTCCCTGCCGCATATCGGAACCATTTCAGGGATGACGGTATACTTCTCGTAGACTCTGACATTGTATTCTTCATCAAAAGGTTTCAGAAAGCTGTTCCTGGTGTATTCGGAGATATCCCTGACATAGCGGTAGCCGGAAGATTCAAGGAACTGTTCCCTGTTTCTGTTTTTTAGTGCTTCAGAGAGATCGCGATAGACGCTCCTGATTTCCTGCCTGATCGGCTGGTCGACCCAGGCGTTGCGGATGAGCAGGGCCTTTTTGACTTTTTCAGGATAACGGAGAGTGAAGTTCAGGGCTACGGCCGCACCCATGGAGATGCCCGCAATGTAGACCTGCCCGATATTCAGATGATCAAGCAGATCGGCGACATCGTCCGCCAGAACATCGAAGCTGAGATCGGAATAGTCGTACTCGCTGTTTCCATGCCCCTGCTGATTCAGAAGA
>JAFONG010000031.1 GCA_017418585.1 Erysipelotrichaceae bacterium
GACGGAAAAGATGACGTCGTCATCCTGCGGGGAGACATGCTGAACATCGACCAGGATCAGCTGGAGAGCATCGAGATCTATGTTAAGTGACGCAAAGAAGATCTGTCTGAGTGCCATCGAAAGCTGCCTGCCCGACAGAGCGGTAAAAGAGGCACTGAGACAGAAAAAACTGGCAGGGGATATCTACCTTGTCGCCGTCGGCAAGGCGTCTTTCCGCATGGCCAGGGCGGCCTGCGAAATGCTTGCGATCAGAAAGGGCATCGTCATCAGCAAGTACAATCACATCCCCGGAAAGATCGATAAGGTCGAAACCTATGAAGCGGGACATCCCGTCCTGGATGAGAACTCCCTGAAGGCGACCGGAGCGGTCATCGAGATGTGCTCCGATCTCAAGGAAACGGATACGGTCCTGTTCCTGCTTTCGGGCGGCGCCAGTGCTCTGTTCGAGAAACCGCTGGTATCGCTGGAAGAACTGCAGGACATTTCCGACCAGATGCTGAAGAAGGGACTGAGCATCGCCGAGATCAATACGATACGCAAGAAGCTCTCCATGGTAAAGGGAGGAAGATTCGCCAGACTATGTGAGCCGGCGAAGGTCTGTTCCATCATCCTGAGCGATGTGCTTTCCGACTCTCTGGATGTGATCGGATCGGGTCCGACTGCCGACGATACGACGGATGGAAAGGATGCCTTAAAGATCATCGAAAAATACCATCTGGACATCCGGAAGGAAACCCTGGATCTGATCGCCGGCAGCAGGAACGTCAAGGTAGGCAATTGCGAGAATACCATCATCGGATCGGTCAAGATCCTTGTCAGAAACGCCATGAAAGAAGCGGAAAAGCTGGGCTACAAGGCTGTTCTGATCGATGATGGGATAGATTGCGAAGCAAAAGAGGCGGGAGATCTCCTGTATCAGAACATCCTGGAGCATCTCCACGATAAAGAAGACATCGCCCTGATCATGGGCGGCGAGACGACGGTAAAGGTTAAAGGAAAAGGGCTCGGCGGCAGGAACCAGGAACTTGTTTTGTCCCAGGCAAAACATCTCTCCGGTTTAGACAACGTTCTGATCATGTCTCTGGGCTCGGACGGGACGGACGGACCTACTGATGCAGCAGGCGGATATGTCGACGGAAACACGCTTAAAATGCTTCAGGATGCGAATATCGACATCGATGAAGTCCTGGAAGACAACGACTCCTACCATGCCTTAAAGGCGATCGGCGCATTAATAAAAACCGGTCCCACAGGGACCAACGTCAACGATATCACGATCGCTCTGATTTCTTCTTCTGATTCACCTGTGATAAACTGAAAACAGAGGTATAAAAATGGTCATCATTGTTTTATTCATAGCTGCGGTAATAGCGTTTGTCGGAGTTTTCGGCAAAATGCTTATCGAGATCACTAATGAAGTCGACAAAAGACACAGAGAAGAACAGAAGGAAAGAGAGTTTCAGCGTCATCTTCAAGAATCTATACGAAAGGGACAGAGAAGAAACTGATTTGTTTATATGCAACTTGCTGATGGGAAGGATATGGCTGTCATGAATAGTTATGTTGAAAGAGTAATTGGTGAAGTCAAAGAGAAGTATAAGAATCAGAAAGAATTCGTGCAGACGGTAGAGGAAGTGCTCTCTTCTGTTTCTCCGGTTCTGGATAGACATCCGGAATACGAGAAAGCGGGAATTCTGGAGAGAATGGTGGAACCTGAGAGGATGTTTACTTTCAGGGTGGTATGGACGGATGATGAAGGAAAACCGCATACCAACGTGGGCTACCGCTGCCAGTTCAACGGAGCGATCGGTCCTTATAAAGGAGGACTGCGTTTCCAGAAGAACGTCAACGAAAGCATCATGAAGTTCCTGGCCTTCGAACAGACCTACAAGAACGCCTTGACGGGTTTGCCGATTGGGGGAGGAAAGGGCGGTTCGGACTTTGATCCGGCCGGGAAATCCGAAGCCGAGATCATGCGTTTCTGCCAGTCCTACATGACGGCCCTGTACCGCTACATCGGTCCCGACCAGGATGTTCCGGCAGGAGACATGGGTGTCGGAGGCAGAGAGATCGGCTATCTGTTCGGACAGTACAGAAGGCTCAGGGGTGACTACAAGAACGGCGTGCTGACGGGGAAGGGACTAAGCTACGGCGGTTCTCTGATCCGTCCGGAAGCGACCGGATACGGAGCGATCTATTATCTGAACGAAGTTCTTAAGGATCAGGGAGATTCTTTGGCCGGTAAACGCATCGGCGTTTCCGGTTTCGGTAATGTCGCCTGGGGGATCATGAAGAAGTCTGCCGAACTCGGTGC
>JAFONG010000188.1 GCA_017418585.1 Erysipelotrichaceae bacterium
CTCTGCAGCAAGACTTTCGTTGAGTTCGTTCAGAATGTTTTTGGAATTCTCGGTATCATCCTTGATGCCTTCGACCTGCGCCAGCATGATGTTCTTCAGATCGGCGTTCAGATTGTCTTCGATCTGTTTCAGTCTGTTGTCAATATCAAGATGATCGATATAGACGCCTCTTTGTCTGGTGAGAGCCGTTTCTCTTCTGGTCTCATCCAGCATCAGAGGCAGGACACCCTTAACGTCCTTGATCAGTTTCGGAACGGCATTGGCACTCATCTTGATCTCTTCCAGCATCGCTTCGATCTTTTCCAGATCGATCTGGGCGGAACCGTAGTCCGAAGCGTACATCGCCTCTTCGGAAGACGAGAAAAGCTTCTCGCATTCTTCCAGTTTTCCTACAAAACCATCATAGGAGATGGAAAGCAGCTGAGAATTCTTATTGATCGTGGTCTTTACGACACGGTATTTTTCTTTCAGTTCCGAAGAGTATTCCCTCTGTTCGTTCTCTTTCCTGGAGAATTCTTCAAGGAATTCGTCGATCTTCTTGACTTCCTTTTCACAGTCGTCCATGTTTTCGGATGCGATCAGCAGCGATTCCAGGGCTTCCTTTCGGCTCCTGACATCCAGTCCGTCTTCTACATCGTTCAGAAGATCCTGAACCTGAGAAATGTGCTTCTCTACATCCTCGTAGCGGGTATAGTATTCCTGAACGGAAGCGGCCGTTTCCTCGTTACGCTTGGCCATGGTCTGGGCCTTGTTCAACTTAAACGCCAGAGGGACAGTCTTGATCGCATTAAAACGTACGTAAAGATCATCCAGCTGTTTCTTCAGTTTCTTCTTCCGGGATCTTTTTACGGCAATGATTATGGCTATCAGCAGGATCAGCGCAGCGGCTGCACCGGCTATTATGTATATCGTTTTCTTGTCCATACAGGTTCATTTTACTATTAAAACAGGCATTTTTCAATTGACTTATAGGGTTTGATTTGGGATAATAATGGAGCACATAAATTTTATAGCAGCATGTAAAGTTATCGGCTACGCGTCCGTACCGGATGGAGATCAGTAGTTCAGCGCTATGAACGAAAATCGAATACGGACACACCCGGTAATGATTTACACCTGTACTTACTTAAGGAGGAGAAAACTTATGGCAAGAAACACAGGTCCTACTTGGAGAATCTCCAGACGTCTGAACTTCTCGGTTCTGGAAACCGGTGAAGAACTGACTAAGAGACCTTACATTCCGGGAATGCACGGTTCCCCTACCAGACGCGTTAAGCAGTCTAACTACGGTCTGCAGAAGGCAGAAAAACAGAAACTGAGACACATGTACGGTTTAAGCGAAAAGCAGTTCTACAACACTTTCGTTAAAGCCGTCAAGAAGAAAGGTGTCACCGGTACAAACCTGTTTATCATGCTGGAATCAAGACTGGACAACCTGGTATACCGCATGGGTTTTGCCAGCACCAGAAAGCAGGCCAGACAGATCGTCTCTCACGGTCATGTGCTGGTAAACGGCAAGAAGGTAGACATTCCTTCATGCCAGATCAAGCCGGGTTCAACGATCGAAATCAAAGAGAACTACAGAAACAATCCGTTTGTTGCTGAATCTCTGGAAGCTGCAGTATCCTTCAAAGATTTCGTAGAAGTAGACAAGGAAGCCAGAAAAGGCAAATATGTTAGACTTCCGGAAAGAAAGGAACTGAACCAGGAAATCAACGAACTGCTTGTTATCGAGTACTACAACAGATAATCGTGAATAAAAAGATGTCCTTACGGGCATCTTTTTATTTTCTTATAAGATAAAAAAAGATGAACTACTTGTTCATCTCGTTTAATATGATTTCTCTGACTTCCTGTACCGCGACTTCCAGTACATCGTTACAGACGACGTGTTCATAGAAGGCGGTATCCTTCATTTCCTTCTTAGCCTTGGATATCCTCTTCATGATTGTTTCTTCGTCTTCCGTTCCTCTTTCTCTCAGTCTTCTTTCCAGTTCTTCAATGGAAGGCGGCACGATATAGATGCTCAAGGCATCCGGACACTTCTTCATGATCTGCTTGGCGCCCTTGATCTCGATCTCCAGAATGACATTCTTGCCCTGTTCCCGCATCTCTTCGACATATTTCTTCGGCGTTCCGTAGTCGTTGTCGACGAATCTCGCGTGTTCCAGAAGTTCGCCGTTCCTGATCGCTTCCAGAAAACGTTTCTTGGTCACAAAGAAATAGTTTACTCCTTCGACTTCTCCTTCGCGCGGAGCTCTGGTCGTCATGGAAACGGAATAAGCCAGATTGAGATCTTCCATCGGCATAAGTTCCTTCAGGATGGTGCCTTTGCCGACCCCGCTCAATCCGCTGAATACGATTAATAAGCCCTTTTTCATATCTTTATTTTACAACATAATTTAAAATAGAAATATGAATATCTTATGTCCGGTATGCAAAAAGAAGCTGGTCAGAACGGGAAACACTTATCAGTGCGAGAACAGACACTGTTTTGATCTGGCTAAAGAGGGTTATCTGAATCTGAATCTGCATAATTCTCAGAATACCGGAGATAATCAGGATATGATCAGAGCCAGAAGGAACTTCCTGAATCATGGCTATTATTCTTTCTTAAGAGATAAGATCGACGGCCTGCTCGATGAGAATGACTCGCTGATCGATCTGGCCTGCGGTGAAGGATATTACACTTCCTTTTTCAGGTGCAAAGACAAGATCGGGATCGACCTGAGCAAAACCGGATTGAAATACGCCTCAAAACACGACAAGTCTACGCTGTACCTGCTGAACTCCATCTTTCACAATCCGCTGGAAGCGGAATGTGCCGACAAGGTGCTGACGATCTTTGCTCCCGTCGCCAAGGAAGAAATCGTTCGTCTGTTAAAGAAAGGCGGGATCTTCATTCTGGTTAGACCGGATAAGGATCACCTGATTGAACTGAAACAGCTGATCTATGAACATCCATATCTGAACGATACGGAAGAAATGACGATTGACGGACTTCAGCTGACCAGCGAGATACCGATCAAGAGAAAAGAAAAAGTCGCAGTTCAGGATATCGCCGATCTGTTTATGATGACGCCCTATTACAATACGACTTCTCAGAAAGATAAAGACAAGCTTCAGACAGTGGATGAACTGGAAATCAGTTTTTCCTTCCTGATCGATGTCTATCGGAAAAACTGATCAGCTTTTATGCTTGGTTTTTGACTGAATGAATCCTACAGCTCTGGCTGCCAGTTCGATCGGCATCAGTCTGGCTGCACCGATCATGAACCTGTAGACCCTGCCGTCAATGGCATAGGCTTTATTCTTTTCAAAAATCTCATATCCGGTTTTTGCCGCATCTTCGCAGGTTCTGGCGAAGATATTGTCATAGACAGCCGTCGTTTCGCCGTTCGCAACTTCCCAGAAAGCGGATTTTGTCGGAGCCGGACACAGTACGGAAACGCGGATGTTTTCTTTTCTCAGTTCTTCTCTCAACGCCATCGAAAAGCTCATGACAAAAGCTTTTGTTGCATAATAGACGGCCATGTAAGGTCCCGGAATAAAGGAAGCGACCGATCCGGTATTGAGGATATGGCCGTATCCCTGTTTCTTCATGTCATTCAGACAGTGGTAGGTCAGGGCAACAAGAGCCTTGTTGTTGAGCTCGATCATGCCCAGATCCTTATCCAGATCGGATTCATCAAACCTGCCGTAATCGCCATATCCGGCATTGTTTACCAGTACACTTACCGTGTAACCTTTCTCCTTACAGAAATCATAGACGGCTTTCGGATCTTTTGCCAGATCGCAGGCAAAATAATCCACCTGGATCCGGTATTCGTTTCTAAGTTCTTCACAGAGTTCCTGCAGCAGGGTTTCTCTTCTTGCTGTCAGCACCAGATCATAATCATGTGCGGCAAACTGCCTAGCGAGTTCCTTTCCGATCCCGCTGGATGCTCCGGTAATAAGTACGACTTTCATTCATCAATCCTCCAGACTTTCTGCAATGCTTTCCAGTTTATTCAAACGATGCTTCATACCTGATTTCGATATGGCTTCGCCATAGGCTTTCTGATAAGCTTCACACAGTTCCAGCAGAGAACTTTCCTGATACTTCAGACGGATATCGACGACATTTCTGAGTTTCTCAGGAAGTGCGTCGTATTTTTCATAATCCTTGATTTTCTGGATGTAGGAGATCTGTTTCTGAGCCGCTCTGATCGTTTTGTATTCGTTGGCGATCTCGCAGTTGTCAATACGGCTGATGGAATTTTTCAGATCTCTGCCTATCCTTTCGTCCTCGAAACGCATCATCGCATCATGGGCTCCGATCAGGGCCAGGAAATTGGAAACATAGTCCGCCTTTTTCAGATAAACGACATAACGGCTGCGTCTTTTGACGATCTTGGCCTGGATCTCATAACGGGAGATCAGTTTGACCATGAAATTGGCGTTCTCGATGTCCGATAGAGAGATCTCCAGATGATAGTTGGCGTTCTGCGGATCGTTGCAGGAACCGTAAGCTAGAAACGCTCCTGCCAGATAGGCTCCGGCACAGCAGTTTCGCATGACGATCTCGTAGCTTGGATGACTCTGCAGTCCTCTCTGGCTGTATAGACCGAGATCTTCCAGTATCGGTCTGCAGTCATCGTTTATTCCTATCGTATAGATGTTGTTTTTCTTGAGATTGGTCTTCCTGACGGCGGTCAGTTCCGTCTTTACGTCATAGAGTTCCTTCAGTAAAAAAACAATCCTTCTGGCAGTCGTCGGATTCTCGCTTCTGATGACCAGTCCAAGCTTTCCCTTCGAGATCGTCAAAGAGCTGGCCAGCTGGATCAGGGCACTCAGCTGTGCTTTCTGACAGTGCTTTTCCAGATCCCTGGATGCGATCTCCTGTCTGATCTCGGTTGTGAACGACATTACAGAATACTCTCCAGAACTGTTCTGATCTTGTTTGAATCGTGTCTGACCAGATCATTGTCGAACTTCAGCAGACTGAATTTTCTGACTTCCAGACCTGTATCGCCGTTGTCTTTCACTTCGATGGAATTCTGCTGGGCATAGCGGTAAAGGATATTGTCCGGAATCCTGTCGTTGTGCATGATGACCATGTCGACATCGGTGTCGTGTTTTGCGAAGGCATCCAGATGTTTTTTCAGATCGTAGTTGTATGTCTCGCTTGACTGGGTCATGCAGTTGGCAAAGTACACCTTTCTTGCTTTACTTTCATGCAGGGCCTTGTTGATCCCCGGAATGATCGTGTTTGGAAGAATGGATGTATACAGAGAACCGATTCCGTAAAGGATCAGATCGGCATTGCGAATGGCATCGATCGCTTCCTGGTTCGCATCTACCGCTACATCGTAGAATACCTTCTCGATATTGTGAATCAGGCTCGGGATATTCGCCTCCCCTTTGACGATCGTATCGTCATCCATCATCGCAAACAGAGTGACGGACTGCAGGGTCGAAGGAATGATCTTTCCTTTTACCTTTAACAGATCCGATGCGATCCGTATCGATTCATTGAAAGAACCGGTCATGTTGGTTAAGGCCGTCAGGATCAGGTTGCCTAAGGAATGTCCGGCAATATCCATGTTGTCTTCTCCTTCAAAGCGGTAGTTCATCAGTTCATGAAGCAGAGGTTCGCTGTCTGAAAGAGCCACAAGCACGTTGCGGATGTCTCCCATTGCCGGGATCGTATATCTTTTTCTCAATCGTCCGGTAGACCCGCCGTCGTCCGCTACGGTAACGATCGCTGAAATACTGATATCATCAATATCCCTGATTCCCTGCAGGATCGTTGAAAGTCCATGTCCGCCTCCGATTGCTACGACGTTCTTCATTTCAGCTCCCGATGTGTCAGATAGCACATGTATTTGTCTTTATAGTGGTCAAACAGATAGTTGGCCAAAGTAACGCTGCGGTGCTGGCCGCCCGTACAGCCGATACAGATCGTCAGATGTCTCTTTTCTTCGTTATCGTATGCCTTGAACATGAAATCCAGATAATCCAGGGTCTTCTTGATGTATCTCTGGGTCAGTCTAGAATTCAGTACATAGTCCTGAACGGGCTTGTCGTTGCCTGTCTTGTGTTTCAGTTTCTCCACGTAGAAAGGATTGTCCAGCATACGGACATCCAGAACGACATCCGCATCATCCGGAACGCCGTTCTTGTATCCGAACGATTCAAACGTAATTGCCAGATTGTTGAAATCGGAATAGTTCAGGATCTTGTCTAATAGAGCCTTGTGCTGTTTTGCGTTTAAATTGGTCGTATCGATAATGTGGATGTTTCTTTTCTTGAACTTGCTGATGATGCCTTTTTCGATCTCGACGGCTTCTTCTACGGTAGATGCGGTATTGGATATAACCAAAGGATGTACTCTTCTTGAGAATTTGTAACGGTTGATGATCGCATCCTTGCTGGCATCCAGAAGGATCAGTTTGGCATCGAAGTCCGTATTGCCTAAAAGATTGGAAAACTTTTCCAGATCGGTCAGACCGATCGTCAGAGCCACCCTGTTGTATTTCAAAGAATTGTCGTTCTTGATCAGTTCAATCAGATCCGGAAGAAGTTCTACCGGATACTGGTCGATACAGGTAAAGCCCATGTCTTCCAGAATGTTGGATGCTGTTGTCTTGCCGGCACCGGAAATGCCGCTGATTAGTATCAGTGTCTTCATGATTTCATTATATACCACTTTTTATGGTGTATCCTAATCAAATCGGATCTTGTGAATCAGCATAGCAGCCGCTTCCATGCACTTCGGGATCAGCAGATAGGTCAGTATCGTGCCTAAACCCACGTGGCCGTGAAGCAGTATTGTCATCAGCAAAAACAAGCTGTCGCAGACATATTTTACATAAGTGAATTTCCATCCGTAGCGGTAGACAAAGGAATACATGAAAGCTTCATAGGATCCCATTCCCAGTTCCGCATGAACGATCAGTTCAGCACCGAACGAGATAAGAACGATACCGATCAGAACATAGATGATCTTAATCACATAGTGATCCGTTCTTGGAACAGACTCATAAGCAAGATCGATAGGAAATTCTATCAGCAGCATCGCCAGAAATGAACCGATGCCTACCGTTTTTCTCGCTGTGAAGAAAGCGTAGATCAGCATGCTTAATTCAATGACGCTCGTCAGCTGTCCGATCGTGATAAAACCCAGTTTTTCGGATAGAACTTCGCAGAAGCTCGCCATGCAGTCACTGCCGATCTCCGCAGCTGTAGCCAGACCTATTCCTCCGCCAAGTAGCACTACACCAAGCAAGGTCGTAAAAAGTCTCTTATAGTTCGTCTTCATCTCTAAGTTCATAAAGGATATCTCTCAGTTCAGCGGCTCTTTCAAAATTCAGCAGTTTTGCCGCCTGTCTCATTTCAGCTTCAATGGATGCCATCATTCTTTCCTTCTCGGCTCTTGTATGCTTGTGTTTCTTGCGATACTTGTCGGCCATTTCCTTTGTTTCCTTGGAATGAATGATCTCGTTAAGTTCCTTGACGATACTTCTAGGAACGATGTTGTGTTCCTCGTTGTATCTGCTCTGGATGCTGCGTCTGCGGTTCGTTTCATCGATGGCCGTCTTCATGGAATCCGTGATCGTATCCGCATACATGATGACCCTTCCGTTGACATTTCTGGCAGCTCTGCCGATCGTCTGGATCAGAGAACGGGAACTCCTCAGGAATCCCTCCTTATCTGCGTCCAGAATGGCGATCAGCGATACTTCCGGAATATCCAGACCTTCTCTCAACAGGTTGATGCCTACCAGAACATCGTATTTGCCGCTTCTTAGATCGTGAATGATCTCGCTTCTTTCCAGAGTCTTGGTCTCGTGGTGCAGATAGGCAACCTTGAAGTTCTGTTTTTTAAAGTAATCGGTCAGGTCCTCGGCCATCTTTACTGTCAGAGTCGTAACCAGAGTCCTTTCGTTCTTTTCGATGTTGCTGCGGATCTCTTCCATCAGATCGTCGATCTGTCCGCTGGTCTTTCTCACATCAACAAGCGGATCGATCAGTCCGGTTGGACGGATCAGCTGTTCAATCGGCTTGCCGGCTCTTTCCAGTTCGTAGTCTCCAGGGGTGGCGGACATGTAGATCCTTGGAGCAGGCAGCTCTTCCCATTCTTCAAAGGTCATCGGACGGTTTTCCAGTGCACTAGGAAGCCGGAAGCCGTATTCTACCAGAGTCAGTTTTCTTTGATGGTCCCCGTTGTACATGCCTCGGATCTGCGGCAGAGAGACATGGGATTCATCCACCACGATCAGGAAATCGTCTCCAAAGTAATCAAACAGATTGTAAGGTCTCTGTCCCGGAACGCGGTGATCGATATGCATCGCGTAGTTCTCGATTCCTGAACACATGCCCATTTCTCTTAAGGCTTCGATATCGTAACGGCAGCGCTGTTCCAGTCTTTCGTATTCCAAAGGCTTGTTCTGTTCCTTGAAATAAGCCAGTCTTTCTTCCAGTTCCTTCTCGATATTGTCGCAGGCGATGTTGATGTCGGCCTGATTGCGGGCATAACCGGATGCCGGGAAGAAAGAATAAACGGTATAGCCGCTAAGTACGGACTTGGTAACAGGATCGATCTCGGTGATCCTTTCGATCTCGTCGTCGAACATCTCGATGCGGATGATGAACTTGTCGGTATGACCCGGGCAGACTTCGATGACATCTCCTTTCACGGAGAAAGTGCCTCTGAGTTTGTCCATGTCGTTGCGCTGATACTGCATCACGATCAGTCTTTTGATCAGATCCTGACGGTCGATGATCTCTCCCGTTTTTAAAGAGAAGAACATCTCTTTGTAGTCTTCAGGATTGCTTCCGGCATAGATGCAGGCAACCGAAGCGACCACGATGACGTCTCTTCTTTCCAGCAGGGAATTGTATGCGGACATCCTCAGCATGTCGATCTCGTCGTTGGTTACCGCATTCTTTTCTATATATGTATCGGTCTTAGGCATGTATGCTTCAGGCTGATAGAAGTCGAAGTTGGAAATGAAATACTCTACGGCATTCTCCGGGAAAAGAGCCTTGAATTCGGAATAAAGCTGTCCCGCCAGGGTCTTGTTGTGGGCGAAAACCAGGGTCGGTTTATTCACTTTCTGAATCACGTTGGCGATCGTAAAGGTCTTGCCTGTTCCCGTGGCTCCCAGCAGTACCTGTTCATGCTTTCCTTCCCTTAGACCTTTCACCAGAGCGTCGATCGCTTCCGGCTGATCTCCGGTAGGCTGATATTCGGATACCAGTTTAAAGAGTTTTTCTTCCATACTAAAATTATACCTGTATCTACGTGAATAATCGTAGTGTTTTTATTCACAAAGGGATGGTGTTATATTATTGATTAGAAAAGAGGAACGCTTATGAGTAAGTTCAATGGAATATCAGAAAAGATGCTGAAGGAATTCTCCGATCAGTATCTGAAGAATGAAAAAGCCAGAGTGATCAGGAACGCTCTGACAGAAAATGATCTGTCGCTTATTTCCAAGAGGCTGGAAGCGGCAGAGGAAAATCCGAATCTCTTCTCGATCGACATCAAGACGATGCCGGTCAACGACCAGATGCATTCCGGAAGATGCTGGCTGTTCTCTTCCCTGACGATCTTGAGAGAGATGATGGCCAGGAAATACAGAATCAAGGATCAGTTCGAGTTCTCTCAGAACTATCTGGCTTTCTACGACAAGCTGGAAAAGATCAACTACTTCCTTGAATGCATGATTGCGGAAGCGGATGAACCGATGGGCAGTGAGACGATGCGCTATCTGCTGCAGACAGCGATCGGCGACGGCGGTCAGTGGGACATGATGGTTGCGCTGGTAAAGAAATACGGTCTGTGTCCGAAGACGGCAATGCCGGAAACCTTCCAGTCATCTCATACCTATCCGATGAACAGAATCATCAATACCAGACTGAGGAAGTTTGCGGCGGATATCCGCAAGCTCGATAAAAAGGAGATCACTGAAGCAAAGAAACAGTGTCTGAGCGAGTGCTATGGACTGCTGTGCGACTGCTTCGGCATTCCTCCGAAATCCTTTACTTTCGAATACTACGATGAGAAGGACAAATACCACGCCCATCGCAATGTAACGCCTTTGCAGCTGTATCAGGACTATCTCAAGGTAAATCTTGATGATTATATCGGTATCATCAACGGTCCTACGGAAGATAAGCCGTTCTATCAGACCTACACGGTCAAGTATCTGGGCAATGTCGCCGAGACGGAAAACACGGTCTTCTTCCTGAACCTGCCGATGAAAGACTTCAAGGATCTGATCCTCAAACAGCTGAAAGACAACGAGATCGTCTGGTTCGGCTGCGACTGCGGAAAGGACGGAGATAGAAAGACAGGTCTATGGGATGATCAGGCATATGACTACGAGCATACCTTCGACATGCATCTGGATATGAGCAAGGCCGACATGCTGGATTCAAGACAGTCTGCGATGAATCATGCGATGGTTCTGACCGGTGTCAATCTCGTCAAGAACAGGCCGACCCGCTGGAAGATCGAAAACTCCTGGGGCGACAAGGTCGCCAACAAGGGTTACTTCATCTGTTCCGATACCTGGTTCGACAAATATGTATACGAGGCGGTCGTCAACAGGAAATATCTGAACAAGAAGCAGCTGGCCGCAGCCGGAAAGAAACCGGTCGTTCTGGATCCGTGGGATCCGTTCGGCTCACTGGCGGACTAAAACAAAGGAGGAAATCGTTCCTCCTTTTTCTTTACCATTTATTGCTTACCTTTTCCGCAAATCCCATGAAGTCTTTGATCTCCAGAACAGTTCCGTCATCCAGAACAGCCTTGCCGCTGAACTTTCCGAAGACTTGATGCTGGTCGGAGCCCAGAACGACAAAGTCCGTATTGGATGCCCTGTCCAGAACAGGTCTGAAATCCATCTCGAAACGTCCGTCATCGGATGTGAAAGTCCAGTCCGAGAGATAATCTTCCTTTCCGTCTTTCATCGGGATGTTGAAAATGACCTGTGAGAGTTTGTGCGCCTTGTTGTCGTAGAACAGCATGTTTTCACTGGCTGCTGAAGTATCGCCGAAACCGTAGCCGATATTGAAACCGAAAAGATGGCCGTCTAGCTTACCTGATGCCGAACCCCAGTACCAGGTATTCTTATAGGTCCAGACGCCTCTGCCCCAGTCCAGTGTACCGAAGCTGTTCTCCTTCTCAAAGACAGAGTCCTTGCCGTCAAACATGACCTTTCCTTCCGCAGGCATGCAGTTGATCTTCTGATTGTAGTAGAAGTGGACCTTGCTTTCCTTGTAAGGCGTAACGATCACCATGGATTCAGCCGGTTCGCAATGCAGAGTAACCGATCCCTCTATCGCCTTGCCGTCAAGAAAGTTCTCCATGTGGAAGTTCAGGATCCTCTTGTCCCCCTGATTCAGGAATTCGATCCTGTATCCCTTTCCTTCTCCCTTCACATCTCCGCTGAGGGAAGAAGACGGGAAGTTTCTTTTTCCCAGAGTCATTAGCTTCATCGGTGAATTGGTGTGTTCCCAAGGGATTCTGAAATCGATCAGGGAGATGGAATCCAGTGCCATGTACGAGTTGTCGTCAACGGTCAGCGCTATCGCAAAATCCCGGTTGTAGATCAGGTAGTAGTCCCATTCCTTGATGCGTAATGCCGGAGCTTTGATCTTCTTGCGGTCGTAGTCCAGGATCAGGCTTTTGGCATAACCTGTCTCGATCAGATGTCCCTTTTCATCCAGTAAAGGATGTCTTCTGCTTATTTCGTGCTGTTTCATATGATTGTTCCTTTTCTTTTGATTTCATTATAGAACACAAAGGATGACAAGAGACAGCACAATCCTGTAGAATAACGATATGGCACGACTGAATCCGTGAAACTGAAAAAAGTGCTGAAAATGTGTATTTTCTGCTTGATTTTGGGGTTCTGTTTTGATAAGATAAGAAAGCTGATCAGATCCGTAAGGATCTATATATAAGTCAGTGGTTTGGCACACCTGTAAAAGTGTGCATGATAAAAAAGAAAGGAGAATATGAATGCCAACAATTAATCAGTTAGTTAGAAAAGGCAGAACTGCGAGAACTTTCAAGTCAAAGGCTCCGGCTCTTAACAGAGGCTACAACTCATTAAAGAACCGTCCGATCAATTTGTCTTCTCCACAGAAAAGAGGCGTTTGTACCCGTGTCGGTACGATGACTCCGAAGAAGCCAAACTCAGCTTTAAGAAAGTACGCCCGTGTCCGTCTGTCAAACGGTATGGAAGTTACGGCTTACATTCCTGGAATTGGACACAACCTGCAGGAACACTCGGTTGTCATGATCCGTGGCGGACGTGTTAAGGACCTCCCAGGTGTCCGTTATCACATCATTAGAGGTACGCTGGACTGCGCCGGTGTTGAGAACAGAATGCAGGGCCGTTCGCTGTACGGTGCAAAGAAACCTAAGTAAAACATGAAAGGAGATTAAAAATGCCAAGAAAAGGACATATTGCGAAACGAGATGTATTAGTAGATCCAATCTACAATTCAAAGCTTGTGACACGTTTAATCAACAAGATCATGTTAGATGGTAAAAAAGGTGTTGCACAGAACATTCTATATAATGCATTCGATATCGTAGAAAAGAAAACAGGTCAGCAGCCGATGGAAGTGTTTGAAAAAGCGCTGGACAACGTCATGCCTGAACTGGAACTGAAATTAAGAAGAGTCGGCGGTGCGAACTATCAGGTTCCTGTCGAAGTATCTGATGAGAGAAGACTCACATTAGGCTTAAGATGGATCGTTAACTATTCCAGATTAAGATCAGAGAAGACGATGGAACAGAGACTTGCTGCCGAGATCATTGATGCTTCTAACGGCGTAGGCCAGTCTGTCAAGAAGAAAGACGATACGCACAAGATGGCAGAAGCCAACAAAGCATTTGCACATTACCGCTGGTAATAAGAAAGGAGGAAATACGTTATGGCACGTCAATATAGTTTAGAGAACACTAGAAATATTGGCATCATGGCGCATATCGATGCAGGCAAGACGACCTGTACTGAGAGATTCCTTTTCTTTACCGGTAAAACACACAAGATCGGTGAAACACACGACGGTGCTGCCCAGATGGACTGGATGGAGCAGGAACAGGAGAGAGGCATTACCATCACTTCGGCCGCTACCACGACCTTCTGGCACGGATCTAAGTCTCAGCTTCCGGCTACCAGGATCAACATCATCGATACTCCGGGTCATGTCGACTTCACGGTAGAAGTTGAAAGATCCTTGAGAGTTCTGGATGGTGCCGTTACGGTGCTGGATGCCAAGGCAGGTGTTGAACCGCAGACGGAAACAGTATGGAGACAGGCGTCGACCTATGGAGTTCCTAGGATCGTATTTGCGAATAAGATGGATGCGACCGGTGCAGACTTCATGATGTCTGTCAGATCGATCGGAGACAAGCTCGCCGCCAATGCCGCTGCGATACAGATGCCGATCGGTGCCGAGAACACTTTCCGCGGAATCATCGATCTGGTTGAAAAAAGACAGTATATCTATCCGAATGATCAGGGAACTGATATCAGGGAGATGGATATCGAAGAACAGTATGCGGATGAAGCGGAAGTATTGAGAAGCGAACTGATCGAGAAACTCTGCGACTATGACGATGAACTGATGGAAGTCTTCCTGAACGGAGACGAACCGGAAGTCGGCATGATCAAGCAAGCCATCAGAAAAGCGGTCATCTCGGCAGAATTCTTCCCGGTACTGTGCGGATCTGCGTACAAGAACAAGGGAATACAGCTGCTGCTGGATGCGGTAGTTGAATACCTCCCTTCCCCGCTGGATGTTCCTTCGATCAAAGGGGTGAACCGTTTCGGAGAAGAAACGCTAAGACATGCCAGCGACGAGGAACCGTTTGCCGCTCTGGCCTTCAAGGTCATGACCGATCCGTTTGTCGGCAGGCTAACCTACTTCCGCGTCTATTCCGGTGTAGCCAAGGCAGGCAGCTATGTGCTGAACGCCTCCAAGGATACCAAGGAAAGATTCGGCAGAATCCTGCAGATGCATGCGAATCACCGTGCGGATATCGATGAAGTGGATGCCGGTGACATTGCCGCTGCCGTAGGTCTGAAGAACACGACCACAGGCGATACTCTGTGCGATGACAAACATCCGATCATTCTGGAATCCATGGTATTCCCTGAACCGGTCATTCAGATGTCGGTTGAGCCGAAGACGAAAGCCGATTCCGAGAAGATGGATGCCGCGCTTGCCAAGCTGGCGGAAGAAGACCCTACTTTCAAGACCTATACGGATGAAGAAACGGGTCAGACCATCATTGCCGGCATGGGCGAACTGCATCTGGATATCATCGTTGACCGTATGAAGCGGGAATTCAAGGTAGAATGCAATGTGGGTAAACCTCAGGTTGCCTACCGCGAAACGATCAGGAAGGCAGCTGAATGCGAAGGCAGATTTGTCAGACAGTCAGGCGGCCATGGTCAGTACGGTCACGTGTGGATCAGGTTCGAACCGAACGAAAAAGGCAAAGGATTTGAATTCGTCGATGCGATCGTTGGCGGAACCGTTCCGAAAGAATACATCAAACCGACCCAGGAAGGTCTGAAAGCCGCCCTGGAAAACGGTCTGATCGCCGGTTATCCGGTTGTAGACATCAAGGCAACGCTGTTTGATGGATCCGCTCATGAAGTAGACTCTTCGGAGATGGCCTTCAAGACGGCAGCCAGTCTGGCGCTTAGAGAAGCGGCAAAAAAATGTGATCCGGTCATTCTCGAACCGGTCATGGATGTCGAAGTTACTGTACCTATCGAATATCTGGGAACCGTCATGGGTGATATCACCAAGAGACGCGGTCAAATCAGAGATCAGGAAGAAAGAGGGAATGCCGTAGTAATCAGAGCGTTCGTTCCTCTCTCACAGATGTTCGGCTATGCAACGGACCTGAGATCCAATACACAGGGCCGTGGAAACTACATGATGCAGATGGATCACTACACGGAAGTGCCATCCAGCATCGCGGAAGAGATTGCCAAGAAAAACTTTTGATAGCAATTGCTAAATATAGAGTTTTATCTTAAAATAATAATGTTAAATTAGGAGGAAGAAACTTAAGATGGCAAAAGAAAAATTTGACCGTTCCCTGGAACATGTCAATATTGGTACTATCGGTCATATCGACCATGGTAAAACAACTTTAACTGCTGCAATTACCAAGAGACTTGCTGAAAAGGGTCTGGCAGACTTCAGAGACTACAACCAGATCGACAGTGCTCCGGAAGAGAAGGCTCGTGGTATCACGATCAACACCGCTCACGTTGAGTACAAGACAGCCAAGAGACACTATGCCCATGTTGACTGCCCGGGACACGCTGACTATATCAAGAACATGATTACCGGTGCTGCACAGATGGATGGTGCTATCCTGGTTGTTGCTGCAAACGATGGACCGATGCCTCAGACTCGTGAACATATCCTGCTGGCTAGACAGGTCGGTGTTCCTTACATCGTTGTATTCCTGAACAAGTGCGACATGGTCGACGACCCTGAACTGATCGACCTGGTCGAAATGGAAGTCAGA
>JAFONG010000189.1 GCA_017418585.1 Erysipelotrichaceae bacterium
CACAGTCTTAAAATATCTGCACCGTAGCGCTTGATGATATCCAGCGGATCGACGACGTTTCCGACCGACTTGTGCATCGCCTCGCCTTTGGAGTCGCAGACATAGCCGTGGGAAAGCACGGACTTGTATGGCGCAACGCCATGCGTCGCAACAGATACGATCAGCGAGGAGTTGAACCAGCCTCTGTACTGGTCGGACCCTTCGAAATACAGATCGCACGGATAGGAATATCCTCTGGCGATCAGTTCGTTCCAGGAAGAACCGGAATCGAACCATACGTCCATGATATCGGTCTCTTTCGTGAAATTCCCGTTTGGCGAAGCCGGATTGGTATAGCCTTGAGGTAACAGATCTTTTGCTTCGGATTCAAACCAGATGTTGGATCCGTACTGATCAAAGAGTTTTGCGATATGTTCAAAGACATCCGCATCGATGATCGGTGTTCTGTCTTCGTTATAGATGATAGGAATCGGAACTCCCCATAATCTCTGACGGGAGATACACCAGTCCTTGCGGTCCTTCACCATGTTGGTGAGTCTCAGCTCGCCAAAGGAGTTGATCCACTTGACTTTCTTGATCGCCTCCAGCAGCTGCGGCTTGATCTTCTCGATCGAAGCGAACCACTGGGTCGTGGCACGGAAGATGACCGGTTTCTTAAGTCTGTCGTCATGCGGATAGGAGTGGGTGACCCATTCGATGTTCATCAGGGAACCCTTGTTCTTCAGGATCTCGATAACGTCCTCGTTGGCATCCAGCACGAACTTTCCCTGCAGCTGTTCACCGGCTTCCGCCGTGAAACAGCCCTTCTCGTCGACCGGACATACCGTAGGAAGACCGTATCTTTGCGTCGTGTAGAAGTCATCCAGACCATGACCGCCAGCTGTATGGACACAGCCCGTACCGTCTTCATCGGTAACATAATCGGCCAGACAGATGACGGATTCCTTGTCGTCATAGAGAACATGCTGACAGACGACGGATTCCAGCTGCTTTCCTTTGAATGTTCTTAATACTTCGTAATCAGATAGTCCGAACTTCTCCATCAGTTTCTCTATAAGACTCTTCAGGACGATCAGTTTTCCCTTTTCCGTCTTAACCACGGCATACTCGAAATCCGGATGCAGCGTGATCGCAACGTTTGCCGGCAGTGTCCAAGGGGTCGTCGTCCAGATGACGAACTTCTCGTCTCCATCCAGAACGCCCTTGCCGTCCTTGACATCGAAAGAGACATAGATGGTCGCATCCTTGCGGTCGAAATAGACGATTTCGGAATCCGCAATGGCCGTTTCCTGATACGGAGACCAGTAGATCGGTTTAAGACCCTGGAAGATCATTCCATCCAGCGCCATCTTGGCGAAACAGCGGATCTGTCTTCCTTCAAATTCTTTGTTCAGGGTGATATATGGATGCTCGTAATCACCGACCTGTCCCAGACGCTTTTCCGTAGCCATCTGCTGAGCGATCTGCTTGTGGGCGTATTCTTCGCACTTCTCTCTGAATTCCTTCGCAGAGACCTGTTTACGGTTGACACCGAGTTTCTGGATCGCGTTCTCGATCGGCAGTCCATGTGTATCCCATCCAGGGAAAAACGGCGTGTAGTATCCCAGCATCGCCTTGGATCTGACGATGATATCCTTGATGATTCGGTTCATGGCCGTTCCGGCATGCAGATTGCCGTTGGCATAAGGCGGACCGTCATGCAGGACAAAAGGCGTTTTCCCTTCGTTCTTCTCTAAGATTTTATGATAATGATCGTCCTCTTCCCATTTCTTCAGGATATCAGGCTCCTTGTTTGGAAGATTGCCTCTCATCTCAAATTCCGTATTCGGCATGTGCAATGTGTCTTTGTATTCCATCTGTCTCTCCTTCTTCATATTAAAAAGGTGCTACCAAAGGTCGCTATGCAAGCGAGGTACCACCTTCATTTCTTACTCAAACTCTTAACGCGAGCGACGCCGATATTTTTCCTATCAGAGCTCCTAAGTGATTCCCAAACGGTTGTGCATCAGGTTTCACCCTGCCCTGACTCTCTACGACACCCGCCGTTTCGACATGTCTTATTCTTAGCTTAATCATCATTCAGGTTGATGTCGCCACCGACCTGTAAATTCTTTGGTGAACATAGAATCACGTTTTCACCGATCTTCTTGATTGAACCGTCTACCCCGTAAACAACGCCGGACAGGAAATCGATGATCCTCTGACGGTATTCCGAAGGCATCCTGTGCAGATTCACGCAGCAGGCTCTCTTGTTCTTGATGTGATGGCCGATCTCTTCGGCTTCATCGAAGTTGCGCGGTTCAAACAGTACGATATTCGTATTGGCAGTAATCGAGGAAGAGCTTTGCAGAATGCCCTTCTCATAAGAAGAAACGGCTCTTGCTTCCTCTTGTGTCAATTCCAGCTGTTCTTCATCTTCCTCTTCCGGTGCGATGAACTCTCTTAATTTATCACCAAAACCCATTTTCTTCTCCTTTACTACCTTTCTATTCTACTCAATTACAAAGGATTAATCAACTTGTTCGCCAGCAAATACCGGTAAAAACCGTTGTCCAGAACATCGTCCGTTTCTTCAAAACCATAGGCTCTTAGAGCGGGGTCGCAGTTTTTCATGACGACCGGATGAGCGACCGCCTGAAGCATTTCCAGATCATTAAGCGCATCGCCGAATGCATAGGTGTTCTCAAACGGTATGTTCAGATACTCTCTGATCCTGTTTACCCCTGTCGCCTTGGAGATGCCCTTGACGTTGACGTCATAGGAATAGAATCCCTTGTGTCTGGCAAGGTCCGCGACATCTCTGAGCTTTTCTCCAGCTTCAAGACAGGAGGCTTCATCCGGAAAACCGATCATCGCAATATGGAACGTCTGATCAGCATTAGAGTCTTCTTTGAAACCCCGCAATACTCTTGCCCATCCGCTCATGAACTTCCGGAAAGCTTCCGACTCCAGTGAATCGATATACATTTCGTTCAGTGTTTCAAAGATGTAGAATCCGTTGCAGGCAACAGTGACCTCACGGATCTTGTCAACCGCTTCCTTGCTGAAAGAATCCCGGAACACGGTCTGATCTCCAACCATGTCGTAGGCACCGTTACAGAGAATAAAACCGCTTGGATCGAGATTTATGATCTGTCTGTCCAGAAGACCCATGCATCTTCCGGAAGCGATCACGACATAGTCGGTCCGTTTCAGCGAATCGATCGCATGCAGGGTTTCGGGAGTCAGTTTCTCCATCTTTCTCGAACCGTCCAGGATCGTTCCGTCAATGTCGCAGAATATCAGCTTTTTCATACCTGTCTATTGTATCAAAAAAAGTAAGATGAGCTCTTACTTTTTTAGTACTTCTGATGAAGCTTCATGGTACTTGTGACATTATAGCCTGCATCTTTCAGTTTCTTTGTGACGTCATCATAGCCTTTGGCAATCACAACGACTTCGATGCCCCGGCTGTTGTTGTAGACAGCCAGATTGGAAATGGAAACGTTCTCTTCCTTGAAGATGCGGGAAACATCTTCCATGATGCCGGTTTTATCTTCCGGAATGGAAATCACATACCTCATTCCGCTGTGGTTATATCCCAGCAGATCGATGAATGCGGTAAAAATATCGTTATGGGTAATGATACCGATCAGTCTGCCGTCATCTTCGGTAACAGGCAGACAGCCGATATCGTATTTTCTAAGAACGGTAGCCGCCTCTTCCAGCAGGGCATCCTTTCCGATCGTGATGACATCCCTGATCATGATGTCGGAAATCTTCAGTTTGTTCAGCAGATAGTTCAGTTCAAAAACAGATAAAGAGGTCGAACTGTTCGGCGTGTTACGAGAGATCACGCTCTCGGTAACCAGACCGATCAGTTTCCCCTGTTCGTCGACGACCGGAAGACGGTGCAGTTTGTTTTCGGACATCAGATCTACCGCTTCCGAAACCGACTGATCCGGTCTGATCGTAATCGGACCGGGAATCATATTGTCTTTTACGTACATAACTAACCTCCCAGATAGGCTTTCTTGACGCTGTCGCTGTTAAGCAGCTCTTCTCCTGTTCCGGACAGGGAAATCTTTCCCGATTCCAGAACATAGGCTCTATTGGCTATACCCAGGGCCATCTTGGCGTTCTGTTCTACCAGAAGTACCGTAACACCCTGTCTGTTTATATCTTTAATTATATAGAATATCTCTTTCACTAGCAAAGGAGACAGACCCATGCTAGGTTCATCCAGCAGCATGATCTTCGGTTTTGCCATCAGTGCTCTGGCCATCGCCAGCATCTGCTGTTCGCCTCCTGAAAGCGTTCCAGCCGGCTGTTTTCTTCTTTCTTTCAAAATCGGAAACAGTTCAAAAACCTTCTCCATGTCCGCCTCGATCTCTTTTCTGTCCTTGCGCACATAGGCTCCTAAAGAAAGATTCTCCTCGATCGTCTGCTGAGCGAAGATTCTTCTTCCTTCCGGACACTGTACAATGCCCAGTTCAACGATCTTATGGGCAGGCAGCTTGGAGACTTCCTTGCCGTCCAGGGAAATGGAACCGACGCTTGCTTTCAGAAGACCCGATATCGTATGCATTGTGGTCGTCTTGCCTGCGCCGTTTGCTCCGATCAGAGCGACGATCTCGCCGTCATGCACCTCAAAATCGATGCCCTTAACCGCCTCGATCATTCCGTAGTTCACTTTTAATCCTTCAACTCTCAGCATCTTTAGTCTCCCAGATAAGCCTTGATCACTTCCGGATCGTTCTGCACTTCTTCCGGCGTACCGTTCATCAGCACCTGGCCGAAATTCAGCACCGTGATCTTCTCACAGACGCCCATGACCAGTTTCATGTCGTGTTCAATCAGCAGGATGGAAATGTCAAAACGGTCTCTGATCTGTTTGATCGTATCCATCAGCTCCTGCGTTTCCACCGGGTTCATGCCGGCAGCCGGTTCATCCAGCAGCAGCAGACACGGATTCGTAGCCAGAGCTCTGGCGATCTCCAGTCTTCTTTGCGCGCCGTACGGCAGCGATCCCGCCTTGTGATCGGCAAATTCTTCCAGTTTGAATATGCCCAGCAGTTCAAGCGCTTTCTCATGCAGATCCTTTTCTTCGGAATGGAACCTTCCGGTTCTCAGCAATGAATCAGCCAGAGAATAAGAAATCGAATTATGGAAGCCGATCTTGACATTGTCTTCCACGCTTAATTCGGAGAACAGTCGGATATTCTGGAAAGTTCTGGCAACACCGATCCTGCTGACTTCGATCGTCGACATCTTTCCAATGTCCGTACCGTTGACCAGTATCGTTCCCCTGCTTGGTTCGTAGACCTTCGTAAGCATATTAAAAACAGTCGTCTTCCCGGCACCGTTCGGGCCGATGAGACCGTAGATATCGCCTTTTTCAACCCGGATACTGAAATTGTTGACTGCCGTCAGGCCGCCAAAGTCGATACCCAGATTCTTTGTTTCCAGTACATATTCAGACATTATTCTGTCCTCCTTTTCGGAAACAGTTTCTTACAGTACTCCTTGCACTGTTTCAGATAGAACATGATCGTAGCGTTGTTGCTGATCAGCATGACGGCTATCAGAACGATCGAATAAATGATCATCCTGTAATCGTTGAATGCCCTCAGGGCTTCCGGAATGATCAGCAGCAGCGTTGTCGAAACGATGGTTCCGGTCATATTCCCAAGTCCGCCAAGAACGACATAAACCAGGATCAGGATCGACAGGTTGAAGTCGAACTTGCTGGCTTTTAAGCTTGAGAAACCAAGACCGTAAAGCGTTCCCGCCATTCCGGTCAGAACCGCAGATACAACAAACGCCAGCAGCTTATACTTGTTTACCGGAATACCAACGGAACTTGCGGCAATCCTGTTGTCTCTGCAGGCCTGTATCGCTCTGCCGTGTCTGGAATTGATCAGATTATGAATCACAAACAGGGCGAACAGAATAAGCAGAACTCCGGCCGTAAAGGACGAGAGCTTCCTGCTTACGTTTGCACCGATGGCTCCCTTGATGACCAGCACGCCATCCGGATCCATGTTTGTGTTATCCGTAATAAATGAAAAGTGCAGACCTCTGGAGTCGATTCCGACATACAGGTTCAGCAGCAGAGTCTTGATGATCTGGCAAAAAGCAAGGGTAACGATAGCCAGATAGTCTCCCTGCAGCTTCAGGACAGGAATTCCTATCAGGGCACCGCAGACGCCCGAGAGAACGCCTCCTACGACGATCGCAAGGATGAGAACCAGAACATTGCTGGAAATATATCTAGCGAAGAAAGCCGCCGCAACGACGCCAAAAAACGCCCCTACCGCCATGAATCCGGCCTGGCCGAGACACAGATCGCCCAGATAACCAACCAGAAGGTTCAGTGCCAGAGCGGCTACGATATAAGAACAGGTCGGTATTAACAGGCTTTTGATCGTATTGGAAATATTACCGGTTCTGATTGCCGTTTCGATAATGACGTAAGCCAGAATAACGATCAGATAAGATATGGTCCGTTGTCTGTATTGATTTGAAAACAGTTTCTTCAGTATTTCTTTAATTCTCTTCATGGCGTACCTACACTTTCTCGTTCGTCTTCTTGCCCAGAAGACCGGCCGGTTTGAACAGCAGCACCAGGATCAGTACGCTGAAAACGATCGCATCCGTCAGTTCGGAAGAGATGTATACCTTGGCGATTACTTCTATGATGCCCAGAAGCAAACCGCCCAAAAAAGCGCCCGGAATAGATCCGATACCACCCAGCACAGCGGCCGTAAAAGCCTTGATGCCGGGCATGGAACCCAGTGTAGGCGTTACCGTCGGGTAAGTCGCGCACAGCAGCAGCGAAGCAACAGCCGCCAGACCTGAACCGATCGCAAATGTCAGAGAAATAACGCTGTTTACGTTGATGCCCATCAGACGTGCAGCATCCTTGTCTTCGGAACAGGCACGCATTGCCTTGCCCAGTTTCGTCTTGTTTACAAACAGGGTCAGGCAAACCATGATCACGATGCAGGTCAGAATGGTAATCAGAATCAGATAGGAAATCTTCAGTTCGCCGTTAAACAGTTCAATGAAACCGTAGTCCAGGATCGTAGGAAAGATCTTGGATGTAGATCCCCATAACAGCAAGGCGGCATTCTGCAGGAAATAGCTGACACCGATCGCAGTGATCAGCACCGCCAGCGAAGTGGCGCTTCTTAACGGCTTATACGCCAGTTTCTCAATCGTAATACCCAGAACGGTACAGACAGCCACAGCCGCCAGCAAAGACACAATCAGCGGCAGACCTGCCCGGTATAACGCAAAAAACGCCACATATGCGCCAATCATGATGACGTCTCCGTGGGCAAAGTTCAACATCTTGGCAATACCGTATACCATCGTATAGCCCAAGGCGATAATGGCATAGATAGAACCCAGTCTGATTCCCGATATCAAATAAGACAGAAACTTCATAAAAATGATCTTCAGTAAAATAGGAAAGGCTCTAATAGTACAAGCCTTTCCTATATTCTAACTTAATTAGTCCGCAGCTACCAGTGCGCCGTTTTCAATTCGGAATACCAGCGGAGCCTTAACAACAGCACCTGAAGCGTCCCAGGTCATGTTTTCACCGGTAAGACCGGAATAGCTTAAAGTCTTGAACTGTTCCATCATGATGGCATTCAGTTCTTCCTTTGTCATGTCGGCAGCAGCACCGCCGGCAGTCAGAGCATTATAGATCGCATATACAACATCATATCCATCGGCTGCGAACTGGTTCGGATTGTAACCGACTTTTTCATTGAATTTCGCAGTAAATGACTGTGTCGCCTCATCAGGTGCAGAATATGCGAACGGAGTCAGGTAGTAGACACCCTCAAACATCGCTACATCAACGCCTTCCTGTTCCAAAGCGCCGTCGAAACCGTCAACGCCGAAGAATACCGGATTGTATCCAAGATCCTGACAAGCCTTGATGATTCTTGTATCGTCTTCATAGTAAAGCGGAAGGAATACGACTTCAGCACCCGCTTCCTGCGCCTGTGCAGCAGGGAAATCCGTCGCATTGTCGGACGTGAACAGATATTCACCAACAACTTCCAGTCCTTTTGCGGCAGCTTCTTCCTTGAACGAAGCGGCAACGCCGGTAGAATATTCGTCATCGCTCTTGGTGAAAACGAATACCTTTGTGCCTAAACCTTTGGCAGCAATGTAGTCGGCAGCGGCAACACCCTGTTCCGGATCGGCGAAGCACATACGGAAGATATGATCTCCCTTCGCAATGATATCCGGAGCGGATCCTGACGGAGTCATCGCAAAGACGCCGTCTTCCTGATACATATCGGCAACCGCCAGAGACGGACCTGTAGTAACGCAAAGCATTGAAACATCCATGCCCCAGTCAGTCAGCTGAGCATAGCAGTTGGCAGCCTTCTCACCGTCATGTTCATCATCCAGAACATTCAGTTCGAACTGCAGCCCGCCCAACGCATTGATCTCTTCAACAGCGATTTCTGCACCGGTCTTAACCGCAATGCCATACTGGGCAGCCGGGCCTGATAACGGGCCTGATCCGCCGATCTTGACGACAGTTCCTCCGTCACCGGAGCCTGTACCGTCGTTTCCTGAACCGCCTGAGCATCCTGCCAGCGACAATACGCACAGCACACTCAGCAACACAACCAGTAATTTTTTCATAACTATTCTTCCTTTCAGTTATTCATCTATAGAATCAGACCTTCCTGTTTCTATCAAAATAAAGGGATGAGCTCAACGATAATACCAAGCCCATCCAATTAATCCTAATGGCTAAATATTATCGATATCAGCAAGTGCCCATAATAATAAGACCACCAAGCAGGCGTATGACGATATCGATAATGACTAGCACTCTTTCTTTCGTGACAGAGATCATTTTCATACAGCGGTCTTCCATGCAGATCCCCTTTCCATCAATTACTATTAGTTTAGCATATGGAAAACACATGTCAATAGATTTTTTCACATTTATTTCATTCTTTGATTTATTGTTTCAATAGATTGAAAATCTTTTCAAATAAAAGCCATACTACTGACAGTGGACCCCGTATAGTTCACTTGATTAAAAAGCCGGCTTTGTATGAAACTACCTCTAAGGAGGTAGTTTTCTTATGGCTAAGAAAGGACAGCGGTTCAATAAGTATCCCGAAGAGTTCAAGGCAGCTCTCAGGCAGGCGTATCTTAACGGAGAGGAAACGTGCAATTCCATAGCCCGCAAATA
>JAFONG010000190.1 GCA_017418585.1 Erysipelotrichaceae bacterium
ATCTCTTTCGCCAAGCGTTCCTGCCGGGAATCCGTCTTCCTCGGCATATTCGCATATCCTGTCTCTCAGCCCGCTGTCATAGGTCTCTTCAAAGCTTACGTTTCCTGCGGCAAATCTTTCGAAAGATCCGTTAGCTTTTTCTCCCGGAGAAACATGAAAGTAATCCGCATACATGATCGAATGCGGTGAACTGACGATGATGGTGTCCGGTTTCAGCGCAGCCACTTCATCGGCTACTCTTTCATACGCCCGTATCGTCTTAATGATCTTTTTTTCTTCGCCCTTTCCGATGTCGGGAACGATCATCGGAGGATGGGGCACCATAAATCCGGCCAGTATCGGCATAGGGATCACCTTCTTTCTGACACTATGAATGACTTATATTCCGATATGATAGATCAGGGCATCATCCGCTTCTTCGCCTGTGATCTGTTTTACAGCCTTCCTGTAAGCATCCAGCTGACTCCTGTAATGCTCAGCCAGACCTTCATCGCTTCTGTTGGTCTTCCAGTCGATGATATGCAGTCTGCCGTCTTTTCTGTAGATCAGGTCAATGATTCCGTTCCAGATGACGTCTTCCTCTCTGTAGGTAAAAGGCACTTCAGAATAGATCTCATCAGACTTCAAAAGATCCGGGAGGATATCCTGAACGGCCCCGTTTCTTTGCGGGTATCCGCCGCTGTGCATGACATCGTATACCGACTCCAGTTTCTTTCTGAACGATTCTTTCTGGTCTTCCATTTCTGCGATCATGTATTCCGATAAAACATTGCTTACCAGATCCTTTTTAGACAGTCCGTCTTTGGACATGATGATCATCTCCATCAGTCTGTGAACCATTGTACCGATCAGAGTCGAATAAGTCTCCCCTTTGACTTCCTCGATTCCTTCCGCTTCAAAAGGATTCTCTCCGATCCTGGAAACAGCCATCAGGGTGCTTGGGCTTTCCTTCACGTAAGTGGCCTCCCTGCTGATTTGGGTTGTTTCCGTCTGACTGTATACGGCAACAGGATCGATTTTGTCGTGTTCCGCTTTTCTGTAGGCAGGATTGTCCCCTACGACATTCAGAACCATCTTGTCTTCGATATCTTCGTTCTTTCCTTTTCCCAGCAGTTTCTCTCTCAACTGCTTCCACCTGCTGGAACCCTCTTTAAGATTCCCGGTAGTTCCGTTAAGCTCCTTTGATCTGTTGAATATCAGAGCGTTTCTCGCTCTTGTCGCCGCAACATACACCAGTCTGTCTCCTTCTCTCTTCAGGCTTTCCTTTTCATCGGCTGCTTCCTGAACGTGCTGAGTCGTACTGATGATCGGGTAACTGGCTCCGCTGTCGGCTGTTTCGCTTACCGAAATCAGATATCCTCTTGTTTTCGCTTTCCCGTCTTCTTCCGTGTTTACTATTCGAATGCTCGGATTACTCGATAAGGTTCCTGCCCTCGCCAGAATGACGATCGACGCTTCCAGTCCCTTGACCTTGTGCAGATTGGCGACGTGTACGGCGTTTTCGTCTTCCTTAAGACTTAGACACCTCTCCAGTCCCGATTCACCGCTCAGAAGATCATCCAGATACCTGACAGCGTCTTCATAAGTAACGATGCCGCCGTTTTGTTCCTGACCTCTGATAAGCTCAAGCGTATAGTAGACAACCTCCATGCCGTCGGCCGGAACGAATTCGTAGATCCGGTAATCATCGATAATCTTTTCAAACAGCGCAGATGGCGTTAACGTTTCTATTTCTAACGCGGTTTTCGCAAGCCTTCCGATCGCACCGTTTACTCCGACATCCGAATACTCTTTATTGAGATCCAGCTTAATTGCATTGCCTTCATTCCTGTACTTTGCCAGATCGTTCTCGTTGAATCCGAAGACCAGTCCATAAAGCGTAGCGACAAGGGAGATCACATCTTCAATCGATGTAACGGTCCTGTATATGCCTGCGATCGTCTTAAGAGCTTCACATTCCTCAAACAGCACCTTGCCTTCGACTCTGATCGGAATCTCTTCCTCGTTGAATCTGGCGATGCATGCCGCAATCGGTTTCTTGCTGGCGAAGATGATCATAAAATCCTTATAGGTGATGTTTCTCAATTCGCCGTAATTTTCTTTGCTTCTGTCTTTCTCAACGATCTTCTTTCCGGGATTGTTTACCAGTGCCTTGACGATTCTGGCAAGCTGGACATAATCGCTCATTTCCGGATGTTCATCCAGCAGTCTGCCGCTGTATGCTTCATAGACATAAACGCCTTCAAATTCGCCCGGTTTTTCTTCAGAACTGATGTTTTCGATATCCTGATAGGCGATCTGATCCTTTGTATCTTCCGGCATCATATCCTCAAATACGTCGTTGTAGTAGTTCTTAACGACGTTTCTGGAACGGAAATTGTTGACCAGATTGACGACCTTGCCCACGCCATTCATAAAAAGGTCTCTTACCTGAATATAAGAAGAAACATCGGCGCTTCTAAATCTGTATATCGACTGTTTCGGATCTCCTACGATAAACAGCGATCCCGGTCTTGGCCTGCATTTCTTCCAGTCCGGTTCATTTGAATTCTGCGCAGTCAGATGGAAAAAGACCTCTGCCTGTAAAGGATTGGTATCCTGGAACTCGTCGATCATGAAATAGCTGTGACGCCTGAAAATATAGTCGATCAGTTTTCCTCCATTTTCTTCGGCATCCTTCTGCAGCATGTTTCTTAAGTAATAAAGATAATCAAAATAAGTGAACTTTCCGTTCTGTCTCATTGCATCTTCAAGAGGTTTAATGCATTCTCTCAAGAAGGATATTGTCTTGTAATACTTATACTCTCTAAGTTTTGGAATCAGTGCATCTTCGCTTTCCTCATCGGCGATGTTCAGCACCGTTTTTCCTGCCGTTTCTCTGACAAACCGTTCGGTAGTAAATCCCAGTTCTTCCGGAGTGCCTTGACAGCACACTTTCGAAATATCCTTCAAAGCCCGCTGTACGCCGGTATAGTTGTAGTGCCATCCTTTGTGAAGCACGGCGCTGGCGTTGACATAGGCTTCCATCGGGTCTCTGGTATCGCTTCTTCCTAATTCGTTGCTTAGTTTTGAATAATTGCCATTCAGCCTGTCAAGAACCTTTATCATCGTTTCCCGATCCTCTTTCAGGAAAAGATAAGGACTGAGATCGCTTCCTTTCCTGTAAACCAGCGACACGTTTCTTCTATCCATGATCTCTTTCATCAGCTTCGTGAAAACATCTTCCGCATTCCAGAAAAGCATACTGAAATGATCGGCCTTCTCTCTCAGATCATTGCCTTTCTTATCGTATTTGCCCGCTCTCACATCGACATAGAACTGTCCGTAGATTTCTTTTTCCTCATCTTCATCGATCAGCTTTGCATCGCTTGGAATTCCGGCATCCGTCGGATGCTCGGAAAGAATCATGTTGCAGAAGGAGTCAATGGTTCCCATAAAGCACAGATCGATGTTCGCCAAAGCTTTCCGGCATCTTTCTGCGCTTTCTTCCGTCGGTTTTGGAAGCTCGTGGTCCGAGCCCTCAAACCTTTCAGGAACCTTACTTCTTTCAATCAGACGTTTCTGGAACCTCTCGTAGAATTAATTGGCTGCAGCCTTAGTAAAAGTAATGGTACAGATCTTCTCCACCGGAAGACCTTTCTCCACCATCGCTACCATTCTTTCCACCAGCATCGTCGTCTTTCCGGAACCTGCCCCGGCTTCCACAAAAAGGTTTGATGCAATGTCGCTGATAATCAGTTTACGTGCTTCTTGATCTGTCATTCTTTTCTCTTATTCATCCGGATCTTCTATCTTCTTCCCGCATATCGAACCGTACTTGCAGTATTTGCATCTTTCTTTTTCTTCATCCGCACTCATCGGTTCAATATCGAAATCCCCATCATCCATGCATCTTCTGAATTCCATAAGCTTATCGGCAAGCTGTTTCTTGATCTCTTCGTCATACTTGCAGGTAATGATCCCTTTATCGGCATCATGTCTGAGCATCCTGTATTCGCAATGATCGATTCTGCAGCCAAGCGTCTTTTCAACCACATAGGCATACATGATGACCTGAAGACAGGTATCTATGTCATCTTTCACATGGGCGTTTAGATCTCTTTCAGTCTTGAAGTCGATGATGACTGCCTTCTTGTCGGAAGTGAACTCGACTCTGTCGGGATAGCCGTGAATGATGACACCAGACTCTTCATGAAGAGCTTCCTTGTCCTCTTCCGCAAAGGCAACTTCTCTTCTGAACCTGTTATCCATGTCCCAGCCGTTTCGAAGCATATCCACAAACTCTTCTCTGACGCCGCTGATCTTGTCTTTGATCAGAGGAACGGTGATATTCATGTATTCATCAAAGACTGTTTTGGCAAACTCGGAAAACTCGTCCTTGCTCATCGGATGTTTCGGAAGATATTCCATCAGGGCATGGGCCAGCGTTCCCTGTTCCGTTGCCGGGATGACCTCGTATGGATCATAGTCATCCGGTTCCGGTATCTTCAGAAGATACTTGAACAGGTACTGTTTTTTGCAGTTGAAGAACGTGTTCAAGGCGGATGGAGAGTATCTGTACAACTTGAATGATTCTCTGACGCTGTTGTCACTGGATGCTGCCCTGTTCAGAATGATGTCCGATTCATTGTAGGCATCGCCTATCTTTCTGCTTACAGAAAGCTCCGGATCAAAATAGCCGATCTTGACCGTAGCGTCATTCAGATCGCCGAGTTCCTTATCCAGTCCGTTCTCCATTCTGAACAGCTCAAAAATCAGACTCGAAGCGTTGTTGTGCTTGAGTTCAGATACGTTCAGTCCCGGATAGGAAACAATAATCTCGTTGTTAAGAGCGGATGCCAGTCTGACCAGATTGAAAAGATTCTCTCTTTTCTGCAGAATGACGCCCTGAGAGGTCAGGGTATCGTTTCCCAGATCGTTCAGATCGCAGTCCAGCAGCAGCGGATTCTCCTTAGGCGAACCCGGATAGCTTGCCGCAGACAGTCCGCATATGTACAGATTCTTTCTCAGAACCGAACCGGCCTTTTCGATCGGACAGATGTAAAGACAGCCCGGTTCACACGACTGTCTGTATGCCTTTTTTCTGAGTATCGTCTCTATGACATCGCCCGTTATTTCCAGACCGGTATTCTTGACGGTCGCTATTTCGTTATAGATCGTGTTCTTTGCGGATTCATCGAATCGAAGCACAAACCCATTGTCTTTCCTGGCATTGAAATACTTCATGAGAAATTCTTCGATCGGTAAGGCCAGTTCTTCCGCAACGGTCTTTATTCCCTTGACATACTTCTCCAGTCTGCTGTTGTCGTTGACATCCTTTCGGGAAATGGACTTTCTGAAGCTGCTGATGATTGCATCGTTTCTTTCTTTATCGTTTGTCAGTCTTAAACGGGACACTCTTTCCCAGAATTCAGGAATACTGAACTCTTTCTCGTTTTCTACCTCTATGTATGAGCTTAGAAGCTCAAAGTTGAAATACGGACTGTGGATCAGCTTAAAGAACGGTTCCCACCCGAAATTGCCGGCACTCATCCAGAAATAGTACTGCTGAAGCAGCTTGCCCGGATAGGAATTTACGATGGACAGGCCGTCCCCGAAGCAGACCGGTATGTCATATCTGGCGGCATAATCATAGAAGATCTGGGAATAGGTGCTGTAATCGGTACAGGCAACGATGCACTGATCCGCTTTTCTGTTCCTATAGATATCGTCGATGATCATTCCGACCTCATTGCTTGAACCGTAGCAGTTTCTGTAGGAATTGATGTGGATCTTCTTTTCTTCAACCTCAAACAGATCAAACAGCGATACTTCCTTCTGTCTGCCGCCGGACAGCGTTTCTATCAGTTTCAGATCAAGCGGGAGCAGAGGATATTCCCTGATGTGAACGATTTCGCAGTCAAAAACATAGCCGTTCCCGATCGCTTCCCTGATCAGACCTATGGTATCGATCTTGTTTTCCTTTTCCAGCCTGTTCATATAGCCTCCATAAACAGTACACAGAGCTCTGTTCTTATCCTTGAACTCGCCCTTGGAGAGCTTATCGAATATCTCTTTCCTTTCATCTCCTGCAACAAGCTGCCTGATCGTATTGATCGTCGAATGAATGTTCTTCAAATCGGAAAGCCTGCCGGTTCTGAAGTAAGCGGAATCGGCTTTTACGACATCAAAGTAATGAACAAGTTCCTCGCTTCGGGAGATGAATTCCTTTTTTGAAAGATTTCCGGATCTCATCAGTGATTCCTGCGCAAGTTCGGCAGGAGTAAGAATTCGCGTATTGAAAAGCGCCTTCCCGTGATAGGCAAGCGTTTTGGCCAGATCCAGCGAAACCGGTACAACAATGATTCTTTCTTTCATCTTTTTCTATTTTACAATGCAATGAACACGCAGGTAAACCGACACTTGTGTCTTCGCCTGTTTCATCCCTTGGAATTCTCTGTTAAAATAAAAATAGCGAACTGTTACAATACACCATCATAAGAAAGGAAGGTATAAGAATGGGTTTATTCGATAAAAAGGTCTGCGACATCTGCGGCAAGGAGATCAAGTTTCTGGGCAACCGCAAGCTGGATGACGGAAACATGTGTAAGGACTGCGCTGCGAAGCTTTCTCCATGGTTTACCGGAAGAAAGAGGACCAGCGTGGACGCCATCAAGGAACAGCTGAAATACAGGGAAGAGAACCAGAAAAAACTGACTTCCTTCAATCCGACCAGGATCGTCGGCGATCACTACAAGTTCTACATTGACGAACCGAACAGATGCTTCGTCGTATCCTATCTCAATACGAAATGGAAAGAAGCCAATCCGGATCTGATCCGCTTCTCCGATGTCCGGAACATGTCCGTGGAGATCGAGGAAGACGAAGATGAACTCTACACCAAGGATTCCGAAGGCAAGTCCATCAGCTACAATCCGCCTCGCTATGAATACGAATACGACTTCAAGTTCCACATCGACGTGAATCATCCTTACTTCGACGACATGGATTTCACCCTGAATGCCATGAGCAACGAGCCGGAGAATCCGGGAGACGCCAGATATATGGAACTGGTCGAAATCTGCCGGGAAGTCTTCCGCATCATTCTTGGCCGGGAGTTCTACGACAACAGAACGGAATTCAAGAATCCGGTCTGCGGCAATGTCCAGACAACGGTCTCTACGGGAGAATGGTTCTGTCCGAAGTGCGGAACAAAGAACAGCGATGCCTTCTGCGTCAAGTGCGGTACCCCAAGACCGGCTTCAGCGAATTTCGAGCCTTACTACTGTTCCAAGTGCGGAACGAAGATCGAAAGTCCGGACGATGTCTTCTGTCCGAAGTGCGGAAACAAACTGAAATAAAAGAATATGAAAAGCCCGTCAACGGATGGGCTTTTTTATTTATTGCCGTAATGGCTCCCGCATTGAATAATCTCCAGACTGCCGTTGTGAATTCTGAACACGATTCTGTTTTTGTCATCGATTCTGACACTCCAGTATCCGGCCAGATTTCCCGAGAGAGGTTCAGGCTTTCCTGTGCATTCATATCCGTTACGATCAATATCTTAGATCAATCGGTTGATTTTCTTCAAAGTCGCCTTGTCTTTGCTTTGCCACTCCAGATATTCCGCCCAGGCATCATCGTCCCACAGTTTCTTCATTCATCTTCCCCGACCAGTTCATGTTCCTTCAAAGAAGTGATGCCGGCTTCCAGATTGCTGATCCTTCTTTGCAGCTCCATGATGTTTTCTGCACTGTAGAACGGGTCGGCAGAAATCTCAAAAGGAATTCTTCTTTCTCTAATGACTTTCTTGGCAAACATGGTAAAAGCGGCAGACATGGATACGCCCATTTCCTTGCATACCTCTTCCATCTGTATCTTCATGTCCTCATCCATTCTGAAATTAATCATTTTCTGAGTCATAAAAAAGACCTCCTTTACATCAAAGACATTATACTTCCGTCATTATTTTATGTAAAGCATTTTAAATATTTATGCTTTACAAATGAATTCTACCAAAGAAACATCAGCAGCCAGGCAATGACCATACCCATGGCCAGACAGCTGAAATGCGAAGTACCGTCCACTCCCGGCAGCACCGACATGATCACCAGAGAAGCCAGAGAACGTCCCATGGAAAGCAGTCCGTCCATCCCGAAGTATTTCATCACCACCAGCAGATACGCGCCTATCAGCCCGCAGATCGCTCCTGAAGCGCCCTGGGACATCGTATAGTCGTCTCTCCTGTTGTGACGGATCTGCAGCGCCAAAAACTTCCCCAGGATCATCGATCCGAAGTAGATCACCAGCATCTGCCCCGATCCGAAGATACTCTCCGCAGCCGTGCCGATATTGATCAAAGAGATCATGTTGCAGGCAATGTGGGCGATATCGCTGTGCGTAAAGGAACTCGTAAGAATACGGTAGTATTCCTTCCGGTTAAACACGCTGTGATAGGAGACCGCCAGATCATCGCTGTCCAGCCTTCCCCCCATTATCATCATAAAAACGACAATATTGATCAGAACTAGCAAGTACGTAAACATACCTATATTATAAATCACAAACATTTACAAATTGAAAAAACAGTATTACAATATAACAGTTGTTTTATGACACGAAGAAAAAACGGAAGTAACGGCGTAAAATCCGTTACGAAACATAACACGAAAAACACGGAGCATACCGCTCTGATAGATATTCTTACGATCGCCATCATCACTGCCGCAGCAGTCTATTTTTTACTGTTCTCGGTACCGCGCATCCTCTACGCCTACACCGGCAGGGACGAACAGATCGACTTTGAACAGACCTATCTTGCGGAAAAACTGCTGAAAGGATACAGGGACACTTCCCTGGATTTCTTCGGCGAATACGAGGAAGAACCTGAGCTCATCGAAAACATCCTTCCGTATCCGATCTACCACTCCGTCTCCAACTACTACATGTATTCGGGCGTATATTCTCTGGGATCCTTGCCTGCCAGAAAAGCCTGGGCCCATGCCTACGACCTGGCCAGACAGGGACTGATACACGGCTCATCTACGGGCTATCAGTGCACCTTCTTCGCCCAGATGTGGTTCTACGACATCTACGGCTTCAATTCCTCCGGCAACTCCGGATCGGGTGACGGCAGAAACTTCGCCTACAAGGTCTATCAGACCCACACGTACAGAGACGAGGAAGGAAAGCTCTGCCACTGGTTCGAACTGGGCAGCGAACCGAAGACCATGGGCATCATCTCCATCTCCGGCATCTCCAACGAGAGCGGACACGTCATCTGCGTCGATGAAGTGGACTACGTCAACAACACGATCACCATTTCCGACGGCAACTACCGCAACAAGGGCGAAGCCCGCATCAGAGTAACGATGACCCTGGACCAGTTCTACCGCACCAATCCGGGCAGATACACCTTCGTCAATCCGACTCTGGAACTGCTGGAAACACTGAAAGAAAACGAAACAGAATGAATCATCGGGATATCCCGATGATTCTTTTTTATATATAATATAGACAACCCCAGGGAGGTACATCATGGCAAAAGTTCTTCTACTCAACGGCAGCCCGCATCCAAACGGATGCACGGCAACGGCACTGCAGGAAATGATCAAGGTCTTTGAAGAGGAAGACGTAGAGACGGAGCTGATACAGGTAGGAAGCCACAGCATCCGCGGCTGCATCGCCTGCGAATCCTGTTCCAAAACAGGGAAGTGCGTTTTTGACGATCTGGTCAATGAAACCGCGCCAAAACTTGCGGAAGCCGACGGACTGGTCGTCGGATCACCGGTCTACTACGGATCCCCGAACGGAACCATCATCTCCTTCATGGACCGTCTGTTCTACAGCACGGGAAGCATTCCGAAACACATGAAGGTCGGTGCCGCAGTCGTATCCTGCCGCCGGGGAGGCAATACCGCCAGTTTCGATGTCCTGAACAAGTACTTCACGATCAGCGGCATGCCTCTGGCATCCGCCAACTACTGGAACCAGGTACACGGCTTTACGGCCGAAGATGTCAAGAAAGACCTGGAAGGACTGCAGACCATGCGCAACCTCGCCAGAAACATGGCTTTCATGATCCGGGCGATCGCTGCGGAAAAAGAAAAATCGGGACTTCCATTACGTGAACGCGGAGCGTTCACCAGCTTCCCGGACGGAAAATAAAAGAGCTCTTCAGAGCTCTTTTTTATGATCTCTACAGTATATGTTTAAACACGAAATCGCCGAAACCCCCCTGCCCACAGTCCAAATCGGTAATGTATCCGGCGACCGCCTTGGTGCACGCCTGTCCGTCTCTTAAACACACGCCCATGCCCGAGGCTTCGATCATCTCGTTGTCGTTGTCCGCATCGCCGAACGCCGCGACATCCTTAAGATCGATGCCATGTCTTCTGCAGAAGATTTCCAGCGCATAGGCCTTGGAAGCCTTCGCATGAACGATCTCGTAGGTCTTCCCGGTGGTCTTGACGATCTTGAAGTGTTCCTTGTGCTTTTCAAGCAGCGGTTTTATATCCCTGAGCAGCCGGTCCATGTCGTTGTCTTCCTTCATCAGCAGAAACTTGTAGAAGTTTCCCTCCGCCAGAAAGTCGTCCTTACTTTCCGCCAGCCTGACATCCCTGTCCATCTGTCTGAAAATCTTGTAAAACTGGGAGTCCTTCCTCCTAAACAGCGTATACGTATCGATATAGGCGTGGTAGTCGTAGCCGCAGGCATCCAGAAAATCCAGGATGTCTTCCACCCATTCCTTTTCCAGCACCAGAAGAGTCTCTTCCTTCTTTTCAAGACCGTCGTAGAGTGCCTGACCGTTGACGCCGATCAGCAGTTCCGGTTCGAAGTTGAGACCCCATTCCTTGATCTTGTTGCGCAGCTGCAGAACGGTTCTTCCCGAAGCAAGACCGAAGAGAAAACCCTGCCGATGCAGCTCTTCCATCGCTTTTTTGTTCAGATCAGGCAGACCGTTCATGTACCCTATCAGGGTCAGATCGATATCCGCGACCACCAGTTTAATGCCTTTACTGTTCATATCCTTATTCATCATAGCAGAAACTCATGTTGCCACAAAACGGAATGCATCGATGAATGTATAATGATATAGAAGATCCGTTTGACAAAGGAGACGCAAAACATGAACAACAGAACATACAGGATACTGGGAATACTGCTGGCGGCCTTCCTGGTAGGGATATCCTATCTGGCCGGAAGAAACAGCGCAGAAAACAAACTGCTGAAACAGCGGGAAACGCTGCAGATGCTCAACAGAAGCAGCGTCGAAAACATGATCGTGGAAGAAGGAAGGACCATCTACGTCATCGGACACAAGAGTCCCGACTCCGACACGGTTTGCAGAGCGATCGCCTATGCCCGGCTTCTAGGCATGCTGGGACATGAGGCGCAGGCCGTCATCAGCGAACCTGTGAACCATGAAACGGAGTATATACTGAAACAGGCGGGAGCGGAATCTCCTGAAGTGCTTTACGATGCCTCGGGAGAATACATCTTCCTGGTCGACCACAGCGAATATGCCCAGGCGGTAGAAGGACTGGTAGATGCCCATATCGTCGGCGTCATCGACCATCACGGCGTCGGAACACTCAGCACCGGCAACCAGGTCGTCTATGAAGGAAGACCGATCGGTTCCACTGCGACCATCGTCTGGCTGGACTATCTCAACTACGGTCTCGAGATCGATCAGAAAACGGCATATCTCCTGCTAGGAGCAGTGCTTTCCGATACGGACAATCTGACCGGCTCGACCACGACTCAAGCCGACAGGGAAGCCGTAAGAACACTGGCTCAAACGGCAGGCGTGGAAGACGTCAACGAACTCTATGCCCGCATGCACGAACAGAAGCTTTCCTACGAAGGCATGAGCAGCGAACAGATCCTCTTCCACGACTACAAGGAATACGAGGCATCCGGCACGACGTTCGGCATCGGCATTGTCGATGCGATCGATGAAGAAACGGCTGCAGAACTTGCGCAGCGCATGAAGGAAGTCCTTCCGGAAGCTTTCGGTACCAGAAACGTCGATCTGATGTACGCATCCGTAGGAATCAGGGAAAACGGAGAGAAGATCGACTACATCGTACCGGCCAATGAACTCTCCGAGACCGTGTTCAAGAACGCCTTCCCTAACTTTGATGAATACGACGGAACATCCTACATCTTCAGAACAGGTCTGGGAAGAAAAACCAAGTTCGTGCCTGGATTGACCGATTATCTCGGTGCTCATCCGCACGAATAGAACCTTTACAGGGTCAGATAGATCTGATCTACGGAGGCAAAGCGATGAAAAAAGACTACAGAAAAAACATGACCGGTTTTCAGTACAAACTGATCCTTGGCATATTCATTACAGGATTTCTGCTGGGACTGGTTCTGCTGGTAATGACATTCGACATTCAGAGCTTCATGACCTGGGCTTTCATCATCTGGGAGGCTTTTCTGGTCTTGACGATCTATTGCTGGATTGATGAGGAACGCTATGCAAAATACGAGTATTATGGCACTCCCGTCATGTTCGGGCTGCTGGCTCTTCTGTTTGCCGCTCTTGCCATAGGAGGTCTGTATATCGGGGTCGTTTCATACGTTGAAGAATCATCTCTATCCGGTCCGCTTGGCGGTATCCTGGGTTCGTTCTGCTGCGGGCTGTGTTCATATTTTTCCTATATCTTCTATATCCGTCCGTATTTCAATAAAGATAAAGAAGATGCCTGAAGCAGATTTACGGCAGCTGAAGCAGATTTAAAAAGTCTCAGTCATTATTGACAGAGACTTTTTGAATTGTCTGTATGTGACGCTTATTCTATGCCGGTCGTAGGGATCCTGTATGGCGTATCAGGTGAAGAAGTTTTCTTGACTTTCAGGGCTGTTTCAACTATTCCGTCGGTGAAGTTGACTGTGACCGGATGTTCTCCTTCGGAAAGCCTGCTTAGGGTCGATGCCTTGAGAGTGATGACCGTGCTGCCTTTCTCTGCAGTATAGTCGGTATCTTTTGTCAGTTCTTCTCCATCCAGCTTTACGCCTGCAAAGCGTTCGAAGCAGGATCCGTCATTGACATTGCGCTTGACGGCAAGCGTATAGTCTTTGCCGCTGTCTAAGGCATAGGTTCCGCCTGCTCCTGAAGTAACAGTGTATTCAGGAGTGACGGATTTGATGAGGACTTCCTTTGCGACATTGCCGTCTTTATCGCAGACGGTGAACACTTCCCGTCCGATACCGGCATCGCCTTTGATGATCTTTCCGTCTTCAGGCGTCACGATCTCGAGACCGTTGATTTCAAAAGAAACTAATGCGCATATCGCCGCTATCGCTCTCTGAGCCTGACTTGACGCAACAGCTTTAACTTCGCTGTTTCCGCTGATGGAGATACGGTCAGCTAAAACGGCTAACTCATCGCCTGTCGCCTCCAGTCTGCTGCCTTCGATTTTCAAAGGTCCGAGAACGCTTATGCTTCCTGAAGCGCTTGTTGCTTTGACTTCGCTTCCGTTGCTTATATGAAAGCCGGCGCCCCCAACTTTCATATAACCGTTTATCGTAACAGATGTTTTGTCGATGATGAGTTTGTCTGTTACCTCTATGCAATCTTTTTTGCTGTTTACAGTCAGGCTCCCGCTTCCGGTGATCGTCAGAACCCCATCGTAGCTGTCAATAGCCAGTGAGGAACTGTCGATACTCCCTACCGTATTGTTTCCGGACAGGGAGATGGTAAGATCCTCGTTTGTAGAAATGCACGACGGAGTTACACTATAAGCGGTATTGGTATCGGTAATGTTCGCATTGCTGAGAGCAAGGACATTCGTCTCAGGATCATAGCTCCAGCCTTCCGTCTCGTTGCTCAGGTATGCGCTTGTGACCTGCCTGCTGCCGACCCAGAGAGGATATTCGGTTAATACCGGTTCATCGGCCGGTTCCAACACGAATGTGATGGATCTGATCCTAAATAATGTTCTTTCTTCTACATCGATCGTAGCTTTATTGCCGCCCTTTGTCCATTTCCAAGTAAGTCTATTAACTGCTTCCCAATTCGCCGGGCATGACATCAAAGAATCCGCTAAATTAATCGTAATGCTTGTAAACTGATTGCCTTCGCTGGCTTCGAAAGAAAGTGAACTAGGGCCAAAGAATCTAAACTCTGCACAAGAATCTTGTTCGTAGAAATGAACATCGCCCGTGACGGTCGCTGTGACCAAATTGTCTTTATCGGTGAATGAAGAATCACCGCCGAAAAACTCATCTTCCCAGGTCGAAGAATCAAAAACGACTTCTGTGACAGCCGCATCCACTCTCTTTCCTGCAAAAGGCATAAGGCCTATCAGCAAGGCGATCACCGCCAGTAATGTAACGATTGTCTTTCCGATCCTGTTTCTCATATGTATCTACCTCTTTGCATACTTTATTGTTTCTATCTGCTTCCATTATATATTACACGATAGAAGGATTTCACTTTTGAATTGTGTTCGCTAAAGTATACTTTTATGAACGCTATTCAAAAGAGTAGCGTTTTTCTTCTGAAAAACTTGTTCAAATTGACAAAGCTTCGGGGGGTACTATTTTCTTAGAATGGAGAATAGAAAATGAAAACAGCACAAGAAATGCGTGATTATGCAAGATCGTTTTATTCGAGTAGATATGAGAAGATGTTTTCCAACAAATATAATTTGAACAAATGTGATTTTGAAGGAATCGAATCTATCATAACCGACGATATTATTGCTGCGTTTGGAGGGTTAAGCATATCTGCTACAGGAAAAGAAGGTATTTTTTTGGATCCAGCGATGGCATTATCAGAAGGGAAATTGTATTATAGCGCAAAAGCTAAGGATGCAATGGGATTTACGACTTCATGGTCAGATTCTAGAAAACTTGATGATGTTTCTGGTATTTCAAAACGTTCTGATGGTGCCATTATTATCACGATGATGAATGAAGCAAGAATCGCGCTTTTGGGGTGTCAAAAAGAATATCTCGATGCCGTATACAAAGAGATTACAAGTATCGTCGAAAACTATCAAAAAAAACAATCGCTAGGAGATAGTAAAAACAGCATGTCTGTTGCTGATGAGATAAAGAAGTTTAAGGAATTATTAGATCTTGGGGCTATTTCCCAAGAAGAGTTTGATATGAAGAAAAAGGAGTTATTAGGAATCTAATACGGCAGACATAGGTACGAAAGCAACTGCAGAAAAGTGGGGATATACGCAAGAAACAATAAGGATATGGTGTCAAATAGGAATGATTCCCAATGCAACTCAAGATAAAAAAAGGATCTCCGTGGCACATTCCAGCAGATGCTAAATGTCCAAGAAAGATCAAAAAAGCAAATTAGTAATACCGAAGTTTAACAAAGTCTATATTCTCGAAAGCAATTCAAAATAAGCTGTTCATAATTGTACATAATTACAGACACCATTCAAAAGAATGGCGTCTTTTTATCTATAAGACTTATCCGGATTTTCTGCTTGCAACTATTCTTAACATAAAAAGATAGAAAATGTCATGTTTGCTTGGTGGATTGAATAAGCATACGAATCTACAATGATGTTATTGATAGTTGCAAAGGTGGGAAATATATGAGAAAACATTATTTGGACAATATCCGCTGGACGACAGTAATCATCGTCGTA
>JAFONG010000191.1 GCA_017418585.1 Erysipelotrichaceae bacterium
AAAGTCTATTCTTTCTGCAACAACATCTTTACTCCTGACGGAGGCATGCATCTGGACGGATTCAGACAGACACTGTCCAGAGTAATCAATACCTACGCCAAGGACAACAATTATATTAAGAAGGATGAACCGAACCTGACCAACGACGACCTGAAGGAAGGGCTGACCGCAATCATCTCGGTGAAACATCCTGATCCTCAGTACGAAGGACAGACCAAAGGAAAGCTTGGAAACGCAGAAGCGAAGACAGTCGTAAACAAGATCTTCGGTGACTTCCTGAAAAGATATTTCTTGGAAAATCCGGACATCGCCAAAATCATTATCGAGAAGGCAAAATCCGCATCTGAAGCAAGGCTGGCTGCACAGAAGGCCAGAGAAAGCGTCAGAAGAAAAGACGACTTCGGTTCCGGAAACCTTCCAACCAAACTGAAAGACTGTGCTTCAAGAGACCCTTCGATCTGCGAGATCTACATCGTCGAGGGTAATTCGGCAGGCGGTTCCGCACAGTTGGGAAGAGATTCCAATTTCCAGGCGGTTCTTCCGTTAAGAGGAAAGATCCTGAACGTCGAAAAAGCAAGAATGCACAAAATCTTCGACAACGCCGAGATCCGAATGATGATTCAGGCGTTTGGCTGCGGCTTTGGCGAGGAGATCGACGTTTCCAAACTTCGTTATCACAAGATCGTCATCATGACCGATGCGGATGTCGATGGACAGCACATCTCCGCACTGATGCTGACATTCCTCTACCGTTATTTCAGACCGCTCATCGAAGGAGGCTACGTCTATATCGCCATGCCGCCTCTATACGGCCTGCAGAAAGGACAGAAAGTCCTGCGCTACTGCTATACGGACGAAGAGCTCGAGCTGGCGAAAAGAGACTTCGGCGACGAGAAATACGTCGTTCAAAGATACAAAGGTCTGGGTGAAATGGATGCCAGCCAGCTGTGGGATACCACTCTTAATCCTGAAAACAGAACGCTGAAACGAGTATCCATCGAAGATGCGATCGATGCCGACCAGGTATTCTCGATGCTGATGGGAGATGAAGTCGAACCAAGAAAGAACTTCATTATCGAGAACGCGCACTTCGTCAAGAATCTGGACTATTAAGGAGGGAACATGGAAGAATTAGACAACCGCTTTTTCAATCACGGAAACATGAAAGAAGTCAACATCTCTTCGGAAATGAGAGAAGACTTTTTAAGTTATTCCATGTCAGTCATCATCGACCGTGCCTTGCCGGATGTCAGAGACGGCATGAAACCGGTCCACAGAAGGGTGCTTTGGGCGATGTATGACGCCGGCTTCCTTCCGGACAAGCAGCACGTCAAATCCGCCAACATCGTCGGTGAAGTCATGGGTAAATATCACCCTCACGGCGATACGGCAATCTATGAAACCATGGTTCGTATGGCTCAGCCTTTCTCGTACCGCTATCCGCTGGTAGACGGTCACGGAAACTTCGGTTCTCTTGACGGCGACGGCGCAGCGGCAATGCGTTATACAGAAGCGCGCATGTCAAAAATTTCCCTGGAATTACTGCAGGACATCAAGAAGAATACCGTAGATTTCAGAGACAACTACGACGCAAGACATCAGGAACCGGTTGCGCTTCCTAGCCGCTTCCCGAACCTGCTGGTGAACGGATCCATGGGCATCGCCGTCGGTATGGCCACAAACATGCCTACGCACAACCTGTCGGAAACGATAGACGGGATCATAGCCGTCATCGACGATCCGGAGATCTCGACTGTCGATCTGATGGAGAAAATCCCGGGACCTGATTTTCCGACCGGAGGATACATTGTCGGACGTTCCGGCATCCGTCAGGCATATGAAACAGGAAAAGGATCCATCATGGTCCGTTCCAAAACCGAAGTCGAAGACATGCCGCAGGGCAAGCATAAAATCATCATCAAGGAAATCCCGTACCTGGTGAACAAACTTGTGATGTACGAGAAGATCCACCAGCTCGTCAAAGACAAGATCATCGACGGTATTTCCGACATGAAAGACCTGTCCAACGACAGAAACGGTATCCGCATCGAGATTGAACTGAAGAAAGACGTTCAGCCGGAAGTCATACTGAATCAGCTGTACAAACTGACACCGGTTCAGTCTTCCTTCGGCATCAACAACAACGTGCTTGTCGACAACAAGCCGATGCTTCTGTCTTTGAAACAGATCATCCAGTGCTACATCGATCATCAGATCTCCGTCATCAGAAGAAGAACCCAGTTCGATCTGGACGAAGACGAAAAGAGAGCGCATATTCTGGAAGGACTGAAGATTGCCCTGGACAACATCGACAGAGTCGTTGAAATCATTAAGAACTCCAAAGACGATACAGATGCCTTATATAACCTGAACCGGGAATTCGGTATCGACGACATTCAGGGCAAGGCCATCCTGGATATGCAGCTGAGAAGACTGACTGGACTTTCCCGGGAAAAGATCGTCACCGAACTGGAAGAACTCTATATAGAGATCAAGGATCTGAAGGACATTCTGGCAAACCACTCAAGAGTCATCCAGATCATTAAAGATGAACTGACTGTCATTAAGAACAAGTACGGAGACGAACGCCGTACCCAGATCATCGAAGGCGAGATCGACATGGAAGACGAGGACCTGATCCCTGTTGAAGATGTCATCATCTCCTTAAGCAACAACGGCTACATCAAGAGGCTGCCGATCGATACATACCGCCTGCAGAACCGCGGCGGCCGAGGCGTCAAAGGCATGGCACTGAACGAGGACGATGTCATCGATCAGAACATCACCATGTCTACCCACGACTACCTGCTGATCTTCACCAACAAGGGCAAGGTCTACCGCATCAGAGGATTCAACGTACCTGAGGCATCCAGAAACGCCAAAGGCATCCCTGTCATCAACATCATCAACATCGACAAGGGAGAAAAGGTCAGAGCGCTTGTACCGATCAACCGCGAATGGGAAGTCAAAGGATATCTGTTCTTTGTCACCAGGAACGGTCTGTGCAAGAGAGTACCGGCCAGCGAATTCGAATCGATCCGCCAGAACGGAAAGATCGCCATCTCTTTGAAAGAAGACGACGAACTGGTAGCCGTCAGACCGACGCTTGGAGATTCCCAGATCATCATCGGTGCCGCCAACGGAAAGGCCGTCCGCTTCGATGAAAGAGGCGTACGAGCCATGGGCAGAAACGCTTCGGGCGTGAAAGGCATGAACGTGGACGGATCTGAAGTCATCGGTATGTGTACCGACGCGGAAGGATCCAACATCCTGGTCGTATCCAAGAAAGGATATGGCAAGCAGACGCCGGTTGCGGAATACCGTCTGACCTCCAGAGGAGCCAAGGGCGTCAAGACCATCAACATCAACGACAAGAACGGCGAACTGGTATCTCTGAAAGCGGTCAACGGAGACGAAGACTGCCTGATCATGACAAGCGACGGAATCATCATCCGTATCCATCTGGCTAAGGTATCGACCATGGGCAGAGCGACACAGGGTGTCAGACTGATCAAACCGCAGGAAGGAACCTACGTATCCGCCGTCAGCCTGATGGGACACGGCGATGATGAAGAAGACAACGAGGACGAGTAATCGTCCTTTTGTTTTGGAATGCAATATCTGTCATAAACACTGACCGCATGATAGAATGAGGGCGTATGCTGAAAAGATTTTTATCCTACTATAAACCGTATCTGAAAACATTTGCTCTGGACATGACCTGTGCGCTGGGAAACTCGGCCACCGGCATCCTTTATCCAATCATCACCAGATACATGCTGAACGACCTGATCCCGAACCAGAAATTCGACCAGATCATCATCTACGGCAGCGTCCTGCTTGGCGCTTATATGCTGAAGATGATCATGAAATACTGCGTGGATTACTACGGCCACATGGTAGGAACGGACATGCAGGCAGACATGCGCAGAGAGATGTTTGAAAAACTGGAACAGCTTCCGTTTTCATACTACGACAACAACGAGACCGGCAAGATCATGTCGCGCATAACCAGCGACCTGCAGGAGATTTCCGAACTCGCCCATCACGGACCGGAGATGCTGGTGATGACATCCTTCTCGCTGCTGTTCTCTTTATTCTATCTTTCCAGCATCAACCTGACCCTGGCACTGATCATCTTCTCGTGCTCACCTTTGCTTTTCATCATCACGCTTATTGTAAGAAAGAAGCACATGGAATCGTCACGGAAAGCCAGAAGATCGATTGCCCAGATCAACGGCGATGTCAACTCGTCGGTATCCGGTATCCGTATCACCAAGGCTTTCAACAACTCCGAGAAAGAGATAGAAAAATTCGAAAAAGGAAACAAGGAATTCGTAGCCGCAAAAAGAGGCCAGTATTTCACCATGGCCATTCAGCACGCAACCACCATCTTCGTTACCGATATCTTCAATGTCGTTTGTCTTATTTCCGGAGGAATATTCTTATACAGAGGTCTGATTACTTTCGGCGACTATTCCAGCTTCATCGTATCGATCGGTTTCTTTACCAGTCCGATCCTGCAGCTGGTTCAGTGGATGGAACAGTTTGATGACGGAGCAACGGGTTTCGAAAGATTCTGCGAGATCCTGGATCTGCCTGTTGAGGAAGACAGAAAAGGCGCAAAGGATTACAGCAAACTGAACGGAGACATCCGTTTCGAGAACGTCTGTTTTACCTACAATAAAGAAGAAGAAAGAGAGATCCTGGAAAACATCAGCTTCACCGTACCGAAGGGAAAGACCGTGGCTCTGGTAGGGCCGTCGGGCGGAGGCAAGACAACCATCTGCCATCTGCTGCCGAAATTCTATCATGCGGATTCCGGAAAGATCAGTATCCGCAATATCGATATCGAAGACATTACAATGAAATCGTTGAGAGAAAACATCGG
>JAFONG010000192.1 GCA_017418585.1 Erysipelotrichaceae bacterium
ATTACGGCATCGGCATATTCGAAGTAATCCAGAACATTGGAAGTCTTGACGCCGGATCCGACGATGATCGGGAAGTCGCCGATCTCTTCTCTCATCGATCTGACATCTTCGACCGTAATACGCTTGCAGCTGTCGTTCTCGGTAACGATAATCGCATGGGCATCGTGACCGATCGCATTATGGGCAAGCTCATTGATTGGAACATCAGGATTGCCGTAGGTTTCTGCCGTATGTACGTCGGTAAACAGCATGACTTCGGCAGGATAATCTTTCATGACCTTGGATAACGGCGTTGAACAGGCAGGGATATAACCGAAGGATCCTGCACGGTTGTCGACAAAGGCTTCCAGCCGGATAAAATCGGCATTTACCGCCCAGGCCATCATCCACTCCTGATACCAGGCGTTCATTTCGACATTGACGCCGAAAGGCAGAGGACAGATGTCCCTGATCTTGGAAGCGATCGCCGTCATCAGCGTATAGGATTCCCAGGGAATCTCATCGGCATACTGCGGCCAGTCGTTGAAGTTTTCCAGCATGATCGCATCGACTCCGCAGTCGATCAGCGTTCTGGCATCCTCCAGAGCAAAGCGGACGATTTCGTCCTTGTCTCCCTTATATGCGGCATTCGCCGGCAAAGGAAGCAGATGCACCATACCTATTACTTTTTTCTTACCGTCAAAAAACTTTTTCATGATATACTCCTTCTATTTAATCGTCATACCGCCATCTACCACGATATTTGCGCCGTTAATATACGACGACTGATCGCAGCACAGGAAATAAACGGCGTTTGCGATCTCCTCCGGTTCTGCAGGACGTCTGATCGAACCGTAGGTGATCCAATTCTCCGGATCTTCAATGCCCAGCTTCCGGTAGTTCTCGATCGTCTTCTCCATCATGCAGGTATTGACCCAGCCCGGAGAAACGCAATTGCAGCGTATCCCTTCCGAGCCGTATTCGTTCGCCACCGTTTCGCTCATGCCGATAACAGCCCACTTGCTGGAACCGTATCCTATCTCGAAAGAATAACCGCGCATTCCCGAAACAGAACCGAAATTGACGATGCATCCTTTTGCTGCTCTGATCATTGCAGGAATGACGTTCTGAATCATCAGAAAAGTTCCGAAAACGTTGACCTCATAGACTTTCTTGAAGTTTTCAAAAGAATATTCAACGATCCGGTCATAGCTTCCGCAGATTCCTGCGGCGTTCACCAGCGCATCGATTCTTCCATAACGGGAAACAATATCCTGGATTCCCGATTCGACAGCATTCTCATTGGTAATGTCCATTGCGCAGACCATTACCCTGTTTCGATCAAAACGGTTTTTCTCTACCGCTTCTTCGATTTTCTCGGAGTTAAGATCCACCATTACGACATTGTAGTTTTCCGCCAGAAACTTCTCGACGATCCTGGAACCGATCCCGCCGGAAGCTCCTGTCACGATACAGACTTTGTTTTCAATCATATCCGGAAAAGACGAGCCTCTTTAATAGCAGACCTCGATGATGTTGTCTTCAAAAGTGATCGCTCTGAATCCCTGTCCGCCTACCGTAGCCGGTTCATAAAGGATCTCATAGCCGTCGGCTTTCGTTCTGGCAAGGATCTCTTCAAACCTTTCCCTGCTGTCTACCTTGATGCAGATATGGATATAACCGGCGTTGTTTCTGTCCTTTACGGCATCGATCACTTCCGGTTTTGACATCAGTTCGATCTTCGGATTCTCGTCGAATTTCATGATGTATGATCTGTATCCGTTGTCTTCCGAATACTCCGCATGCACCGTTGCACCGAAATACTCTTCAAAAAACCTTCTTGCGCCTTCCAGATCTTTCACCATCAGGCCTATATTACTGATTCTCATAATAAGCTCCTTTTAGTTATTCTTCTTCTTTTCTCAGGATCCTTCTAAGGAATCGCCTTGTCGCTTCTTCCTTCGGATTGGAAAGGACATCTTCAGCGCTGCCTTCCTCAACGACCACGCCGTCTTCCATGAAGATGACTCTGTTTGCTACATTTCTGGCAAACTCCATCTCATGAGTAACGACGACCATGGTTGTACCCTCTTTTGCCAGTTTGACCATGACTTCCAGGACTTCTCCCGTCAGTTCCGGTTCAAGGGCCGAGGTCGGTTCGTCAAAAAGAATGACTTCCGGTTTTGTGGCCAGAGCTCTGGCAATGGCAACACGCTGCTGCTGTCCGCCGGAAAGCTGATCCGGATAGTAGTCCGCACGGTCAACCATGCCGACTTTCTGCAGCATTTCCATGGCCGTTTCTTTCGCTTCTTCTGCCGGAATCTTTCTTGCGGTAGTGAGACCCTCCATGACGTTCTGCAATGCCGTCATATTTCTGAACAGATTAAAACTCTGGAAGACGAAGCCCATCTTCATCCGCAGTTCCTTGATCTCTTTCTTGGTGATTTTGCGGATATCCTTTGACAGATCATCAAACGTAAAAATGCCGTCATCCGCCTGTTCCAGGAAAGCCATGCATCTAAGCATGGTTGTCTTGCCGGAACCGGAAGAACCGATCACGGCGATCACTTCACCTTCGTTGACTTCAAAATCGATACCTTTCAGTACCTGATTTGATCCGAAGGATTTATGTATGTTCTTGACTCCTAACATGTTCTCACCTCGATCATCTCTCTTCTTTGACGGTTTCCGATTCCGTCTTTGTATCGTCAGGCTGTTTCCATTCCAGTTTCTTTTCCATGTAAGACTGCAGTTTCGTCAGGATCGTGCAGATCATCAGATAGATGAAACCGGCTTCCATGTACATCCAGAACGGTTCGTAGTAGACGGCTGCGACTCTCTTGGCGATCGACATCATCTCGATGACCGTAATGGAAGAAGCCAGAGAAGTATCCTTGGTCAGTCCGATCAAAGAACTGAACAGAGGCGGGAACGCGACTCTGGCGGCCTGCGGCAGTACGATACGGGTCATGACCTGGAAGTAGTTCAATCCGATCATGTATCCCGCTTCGCTCTGTCCGATCGGAACGGACTGTATCGCCGAACGGATGATCTCCGAGTTATATGCGGCCAGATTGAGTGAAAAAGCAACAATGGCGGCAATATAGCCATTGAAATTGATACCAAAAGAAGGCAGACCGTAGAAAATGATAAACAGCTGCAGCATCAGAGGCGTTCCTCTAAAGATCCAGACATAGAATCTGGCAAACTGCTTCAGTCCCTTGATGTTGGCGACCTGGACAAGAGCCAGGATCAGAGCCAGGATCAGACCGAAGAAAAACGACAGCAGCGTCAGCGTGATCGTAATCTGCAGACATGGTTTCAGAAGTTTAGGGAATGACTCGACCAGAATCCGAATGATTCTCCAGACTCTGATTCCCAATGTCTCTGTAATCCAAATACCAAAATCGTTCATAAATAAGCTCCTTAAAGAAAATCAGCGATAATTGTTCAACTATCGCTGATTAAAACAATGCAAGATAAATCTTTTATTCTGCAAAAGGATTATAAGTCAGATCCTGGTGGAACCACTTGTTGGAGAATTCAAGCAGTTTGCCGTTTTCTCTCAATTCAGCGATTGCGGCATTGAATTCGGCGAGCAGTCTTTCTTCGCCCTTACGGCAAGGAATGGATACTTCATTGATGTCGG
>JAFONG010000193.1 GCA_017418585.1 Erysipelotrichaceae bacterium
CAGTTCTTCGGCTCTTCTTCTGGAACAGATTCCGCTTCCTGCAATAATCTTCTGTAGTCTTTCCATTGTTTCTTGTCCATGTTGTCGAAAATATAGTATATGATGATGCCGATCACGCCGCTGATCGACAGGATCAGCACCATCAGCATATCCATGTTGATTCTGTGATTATCATAACCCATGTTTTCATAGGTCAGGTCTTCAGCCGTATCCTCAAAACCGTATCGATTGACACCGGGCATCTTTAAGATCTCATACGGACCTGATTCGCCGATCAGAAACTGAATATAGTTCTCTGTCTGTGTCGTCCTGCACTTGATGACATCGCCGTTCTGGTTTACGTGGTATACGGAGTATATCGTATGATCTTGCTTATCTATCGGATTCAGCTGAACGATCACAGGTCCCTGCGGTTCTATGTCCTGATAATTGAAACGGAATGAGATATCGATGCCTGCGACTTTTTCGAATCCATAGCCCTGCGCTATCTGAAGTATTCTTTTTTCGTCTTCAGAAGCGATCTCGTTTGCCGTTACATAGTAGGTATCCTTGACCAGATGAAACGACTTTCTATCCGGCAAAGACAGATCCAGTCCGGAGAAAGACAGGTCATAGCTCTCCGTCTGATCCTGGATGACGTAGTTTCTCCTGTTGCTTTCTCTTAATGCCTGGTCGATCTTCCTGATCTGCAGGAAAGAAAGGTCAAGATCGATGCTGCCGATCTGTTTTTTCAACAGCGTATAGTCTTCCGCTTCGATTCCCGACATGATCCTGTTTCTTAGATCAGACAGCTCTTCAGAGAATTCGATTTCCCACGTCGTCTCTACACCGTTATATGTGACCGATAGTTCCTGTTTCCCCGGAAGCGTATTGTCGTATGCCGGTATCATATCCGTATTCAACGGAATCAGCAATTCATCTCCATCTTCATAAGTGATAAGCAGACTATAGTCTGTCAGATCGATATCCCGATACAGTTCAAATACGCCGTTTTTGTCGCCGGCGACTTCGATCTTTTCGATCCTGCGGTACTGCGCCCGCATCTGCTCGTCATAGCCGCAGAATTCATAACCTTCCCTGTACGGCCTTATTTCAGGAATGCTGTCGCTTTCTCTAAGTTTTAGATCCAGTGAATGTCTGCCGATAAAGCTTCCTTCGCCAAAATCGTAGGTGATTGTATCAAAAGTGTCTTGATGGATACTGTCCCGGTTCAGAACATAATCGATACTGTCTTTTGCGACATAGGCAACAGATTTTTCAAAATCATACAGACGGTCTTCATCGAAACTGTCGTCGATCTGGACCTTGTAGCAGTTTTCCGTCTCTTCAAGAACGACTAAGGAATGCATTCCGACATCTCTCAAGCTATACAGGACTTCATCAAGATCTTCATCCCGATAGAAGGATACTCTCTGCCTATCTTTCATGATGCCGATTGCGTAATTGTTTTTGTCCTTCTCTTCAAGTGCTTTATCGATTGCGTAGTAAACGGATGCGCATTTCTCTCCGTAATACGGATCGTAGGAATAGTTTACATTAATGCCGCAAAGCTTGTTGCCGAAGCAGGTACCACTGTAGAAACTCTTCAGATGACTGGAAAACAGCGTGGAAACATAGTGTTTCGCATGGCAGCGGATGGATGCATCAATACTGTTATAGCGGTTTGATTCTCTTTCCTGATCAGAATCGTAGGCGGCGTTGAAGTACAGCCGGTTTGAAAAAAACGCATCTCTGGAACGTCCATAGGACGATTCATATACGGCTGAACTCAGCAGCATCATCGCATTGGTCCCGTAGATGTTCTGATAGATGAAGAAACTGTCTCCGTTCTGATACAGCTGAGAAGAAGTGATTTCATCGGCGGCATCATCCCCGTCTTTATCGATGTAATGCGTCAGATGAGATCTGATACCCAATATGATATTCAGATAGTATTCCAGTTCGGCAGCAGAATAACTGCTTAAACTGCGGTAAGGCAGAAACTGATAATAGTTGTAGTACGGTTCTTCGTTCAATGCGTTTTCCTGCGTTTCATTGCGGATATCATCGATCATTTTCAGATAATCGTCGTAAAAGAAATGACCGTCGCAGCTGTAGTATGTATCCCCTTCTTTCATAAATGACAGCGCGTCATCCAGGACAATGGAATAGGAATAGTAATCCTGGTCAAAACGGGTACGGATGTTATGAACAAGCTGTCCGTTCAAGACGGAATAGGAACTGATGGATTCTTCAGGATCATAAGGATGCAGGATGACTTTATCAAGTTCTACGGACCCCAGGTCTTCCGAAAGCAGGAAATAGACTCTCTTGCCATCGGAACCGGTTTTCAGATAAGCCGCATCGGCTCCGTAGCACCCGTTGAGATAATCGTCGCTGTCCTTTGATTCAGAATAATAATCGATGCCAAGTGAACAGGCTTCATCCGTGATGAATTCCACGAAGCCGTATTCCATGTGAATGACACGGTCCCCATCCATAAGGATCAGATTGTCGTATTGGTCAAGATTCTCCTGATAGAAGCCGTAAGCCCGGGAATAACTTGAAAAGGACTCGTCGAGTCCGCTGTTTTTATCCGTAACACGGTACTGTTCCTCTGCATAGACAGGTACTGAATCAAACATGCAGAGGATGCAGATCAAAGCCACAAAAAAACTATGAAGATGCTTCATAGTTCAATTCTACAACAAATAACCGATTAATAATACTCAACCGACAGTTCTTTAAATACCAGGATCTCAAAGAGTTCTCCGGTATATCCCGAAATGCAGGTCTGAAGGGTCAGCGTCTTGTCTTCGGTCGTCAGTTCAACGCCCGTATCGTAGAGCTGTTCCTTCTTGATGTTTTCGATGTATTTCTCATAGTATCCCGGTTCATAGGAATTGTTGTTGTAATCGTCGTAATCGTAGCTGGTGCGCCAGTACTGCATGTCTCTGAAGAAACGGTCCTGCGATGCGTCGAATTCATAGACTACCGCCAGTACGTAAGTTCTGACTTCCTTTTCCAGGATCATCTTCAGATAGCGGTTTTGCATGTAGTTCTTCTGTTCCAGAAACAACTCCAGAGGTGTAAAGGCCTTTGTTCTGGTCTGATCGTTCCATACCGAGAAATGATGACCGTAGACGATCAGATTCTGATCGTACAGCGTATTGCGGTAATCCATGAAGGTCGAACCGCCGTTGTCGTTGTAGTCGTACTTTCCGGTTTTCCAATAGGTCCAGATATACACGTCGTTTCCGGTATATCCTTCCGGATCGGTAACCAGTCTTCCGTCTTCCGTATAGAACTTGTAAAGTTCACCGTTATCCTTGTATACCGATTTCGCCTGAACGAAAGAAACGTCGATGATGCCCGATTCAAACACGATATCTCCGACATAGTCCTCGTTGATCTTCTTGTTCTCCTGCCATTTCTCTTTCAGCAGAAGATATTCTTCGCTTATCTGATCATCTTGAGAATCCGGTTCCGGATCGACATCAACGACAGGCTCAGGCTGTACGCTCGGACCAAGATCGATAATGTCCAGTACGATCAAAGCGAAAAAAGTCAGCAGCAGAACTGTGATGGTGGAAACGATCGCAATCAGTGTTTTCTGTTTATTCTCGTTCATTCCTCAATAAAGCAGGCATAGTATTCATCGTAGGTTATGCCCCGTCTGTATACATCCTCGGCAGTCTCTTTTCCGACGTAACGCAGCTGCCAAGGTTCTCCCTGATATCCGGTAATATCCGTCTTGTCGTCCGGATAACGGATGATAAAGCCGTATTTCCAGCAGTTCTCCGCCAGCCATACAGAAGCTTCCGTCAGATAGAAATCATCCAGAGAATAACCGGGAATGCTCACATCCATGCACAATCCGCTCTGATGTTCCGAATGTCCCGGTCTGGCGGAATAGGTGTCCACGATTTCTCTTGGATCGTAGTTCAGATACTTCTGATACAGTCCTTTCTGATAGTCGTAGGAACGGTAGGCTGAAACGATCTGCAGGTTGTATCCTAAGTCCTTGGCATCCGCATAAAGCGGCTTATACGCCTCATAAACCGCTTCTCTCAGCATTCCCTTGCCTAAATAAGAATCCACATAAACCAGATCCTCCGGTTCGTAGTCCTCAGGAAGCTGGTAGTACTTGTTAATCAGCATCAGATAATCCTTGGAAAGATCCGTCTGTGTAATATCGGAATACAGTTCCTTGTATCTTTTGGTATTCACGATCTCCATCATCTCCCTGATGCTTGGATAAACATCCATGAAACTCAGATAAAGATCCTCGTTTTTAGGGATGTAGTAATCGCTGCCGTAGATCTCGTTCAGTTTGTCCAGATAAGCTTCATTTAAAGTTCCGTTGTTCACCATTTCAATAATCTTCTTCGTATCAAGTCTTCCGTAATAGGAAAGATACTCGTCCAGTTTTTCTTCCTGAAACCATGGAGCGGTAATGAACTCCAGAGCTTCACTTCCCAATTCATCATTCAGAAAACGTTCCTGATTCTCATCAGACAAGCCAAGTATCGCCTGTATCTGGTTTTCCTGATATCCTTTTTCCGCCAGCAGATCTTCCGTAGACTTCTGACAGGAACACAGATTCAGCATTAACAGAATAATCAGTAAAAACTTCATCCGTTACACCGCCAGGGACAGGATCGAGATGACAAGCATCATGACAATAATGAGTATTACCAGTATTTTTTTAAATGTCTTGTTCATTTCTTCTTATAGTTGTCCAGAATATTTGTAGAGAAGGAATAAGTCTTCTTCATTCTCTTTGCGTATCTTTGCAGCGCGTAGTTTATCAGCATGTCGCATTCTTCCTCAAAGCTGATACCTACCTCTTTCCAGAGATAGAAAGCCAGAGAGCCGGGGATCGTGTTGATCTCGTTGCAGTAGACCTTGCCGGTCTTCTTGTCGATCATGAAATCGATACGGACACAGCCGTGGGAATTAAGAGCCTTGAACGCCTTGACAGCCGTCTCTTCGATCGTTTTCTTCTGCTTAGCCGTTACATCGGCAGGAACCTTTCTGGCAGTGGAAGCCATTCCCTTGGACGGACCCTTGCTTCCGGCAGCCTTGGCACCCTTCTTACCGCCGCCGGACTGGTATTTCTTATCAAAATCCAGGAAACCGTTGGTAACCTCTTCAATCGCGCTGACCTTGACTTCCTCGTCGTTGCCCATGACGGCGATATTGACTTCCTTCAGATCCTTTACCATCTCTTCAACAATGACCTTAAAGTCGTACTTCAGACATTCGCCGATCTTTTCCTTGAATTCCTTCTGCGTCTTGATGACTTCAATGCCGATCGAGCTGCCCAGATTGGCAGGTTTGGCGATTAATGGAAAAGAAAGTTTCCTGGCCTGTTCCAGGTATTCATCGGATCTTTCTTCGAAGTCTGAACCGAAGACCACAAAGAAATCGACCATCGGAATGCCTTCTGCCTTGAAGATATCCTTCATAGCGGCCTTGTCCTGACCAAGCGACCCGCCCAGAACA
>JAFONG010000194.1 GCA_017418585.1 Erysipelotrichaceae bacterium
CTGTTTTTCTTTTCTCAGTTTCTTGAAGAAGGAAGTAAGAACAACCAGGGAAAGCGAGAAAACGAACGGAACCATGCTGGTAAACTCCGTCGGTATCATCAGAGCCTGAAGAATGACGTTCATCGCACTCGAAATCGCAAAAATGAAGGTAGTCAGCGTTACCCACAGCGGATTGCCTCCGCCGACAGCGTTTGCCGCTACACCGATAAACCCACGGGCACTTGTCATGTTTCTGGTCCAGTTTGTCGCATATCCCATGGACAGGAACATGCCGCCCCAGGATGCCAGAATGCCGGATATCAGAATGGCGATCGTCTGCATTCTTTGCGGAACGATACCGACCGAGGATGCGGCGTTCGGGTTTTCACCTACCGTGCGGATCCTTAGACCAAGTCTGGTCTTGTAGATCAGAATATATACCAGAATGATCGAAAGCAGTGCCATGTATGTAATGATGTTGTGTCCCGAAAGGACCTGACCGATAAACGGAATATCCTTAATGATCGGGATATCGACCGTTGGGAAGGACAGCGAATGCAGCTGCATGGTTGAACCCTTGTCACCGGAAAACTCATAACATACGAAGACCGAGAAGTTTGAAGTAAACAGGTTGATTGCTACGCCGGTCAGATTCGCAGGAGCCTTGAATCTAAGATGGAAGAAAGCAAGGCCATAGCTCATCAGCAGACCGGTAGCCATTCCGGCGATTGCACCCCAGAACAGTGAATTCGTCAAAGCACTGGCAATCGTACCGACAACAGCCGACATCAGCATCGTGCCGTCGATAATGATGTTGGATAGCCCGGATTTTGTCGAAACCAGAGCGGCCATGGCGGCAAAAATCAACGGAGTAGCCAGCCTGAGGATCGTATAGAAGAAATAAGGCTGAACAAGCAAGGATAAGACATTATTCATCAGGCAATGACCTCCTTTTCCGCATTTTCATCTTTAAGCGCCTGTCTGCGCTCGGCATTTTCACGGGTAATACGCTGCTGCAGCTTGCCGAACATTCCCTTGGAAGCGATCATCAAGACCATGATAGCCTGAATCGCATTGATCAGCTCATAAGGAATATCCGCAAAGATGTTCATGACGGTAGCACCGGTACGGATATAGCCAAGGAAGAAAGCGGCAAACGGAATGAATATCGGGTTGTTGTTAGACAGCGTTACCAGCATAAAACCGTCCCAGCCGTAACCCGGTCCCTGCATCCAGTAGAACCGCGAGAACTTTCCCAGCATTTCCATGCATCCGCCCAGACCGGCGATTGCGCCGCCGATCAGTGTTGTGATCAAAGCGACTTTACTGGCATTCACGCCCATGTTCACCGCATAGTTGCGGTTGTTTTTAACGAGGCTTGCACGGTAGCCCAGCTTCGTCTTGTACATGATGAACCAGCCGATGAGTACTACCGCAAGACCGATAAAGAAAGCGATGGAGACCGACGTATTTTTAATCAGTGAAGGAAATTTCGCTTCCGATGCGAAAGCGTAAGTCGCAATACCGATATAGTCAGGGTCTTTCACCTTGTAATTCAGCAGGTAGTTGCAGGAATAGTACACGATATAGTTAAACAGCAAAGAGAAGACGAACGGCTCTGCGTTGAACTTGTTCTTCGCAATGATCGAAACCGCCGAAACCACCATACCGCCTAGCATTGAAGCAAGAAGCGATACCAGAATATAAGCGATGCCGTTAGGCAGCTGCAGCTTTGTTGTAACGATAGCCGTCAGAAAGGCTCCCAGGAAAAGCGAGCCTTCGCCGCCGAGAACAACCTCGCCGGAAGCAAACAGCAGACAGGTCGCCACGCCTGTAAACAGCAGCGGTGTCATGTTTTCCATGATCGTACCGAGGTGCCTTGGCGAATCAAGCGGACCGATAAAGAACGATCTAAACGCTTTGCCCGGAGTCGAACTTATGATTAAGACGACGATCATGATAATGGCAATCGCAAAGACCAGGGAAGTAAAAATCTTCAAAAGATTAAAGAATCTTTCGATTTGTTCCTGCTCGTATACTTTTTTACGCTTCATTGTGTTTCACCTCCGCGATCTCTTCAGGACTCTGTGTTTTCAAACCAAGCATATACTGACCCAGTTCATATTCCGTTACCTTTTTCATATCCGGGAAATAGGCGTTGATCTTGCCTTCATACATGATGATTGCAGAATCGGCTACCTCAAACACTTCATTCAAGTCGGCAGAAATCAATAGAATCGCATAACCTGCGTCACGCATGGCAATCAGTTTACGATGGATGAACTTCGTCGCACCGATATCAATACCTCTGGAAGGCTGATCGGCAACGATCAGAGGAACCGTATCCTTGCAGGAAGAGGACAGTTCTCTGGCAACAACGACCTTCTGGATGTTACCGCCGGAAAGCATGCCGACCTGCTGGTTCGAGTCTTTACAGCGGACGTCGAACTCCTTGATGGCATCCTCGGCGACTGCTTTCAATTTCTTTTTATCAAGAATTCCTGCTTTCTGGTATTCGCTTTTGTCAACCAGATACGGAACAACGTTGTCCTCAATTGTAGAACCGGCCGCAACGCCTAGAACCATTCTGTCCTGAGGAATGTAGCCCATGACCTGCTCGTGCAGCTTTTTCAGAGTATTGCCCTTGATCGACTGACCGTTCACGCGTATATCGCCGATATCGATCTTGCTGATACCGGTAATCATATCAACCAGTTCTCTTTGCCCGTTTCCTTCGATTCCGCCGACAGCCAGGATTTCCCCTTTTCTGACGGCAAAAGAAACATCATTGACAACGATTTTGTATTCGTTATCCAGTTTGGTGACTCCGTCGACATACAGAACGGTATCCGTAGGTTTTGCCGGTTCTTTATTCACTTCCAGAACCGCATCTCTGCCGACCATCAGTCTGGAAATCTCGTCTACCGTAATATCCTTGGTTCCTTTTTCCGGATCCCCATGGACATCATAAGTACCAATCGTCTTTCCCAGTCTCATGACCGTCAGCCTGTCGCAGAGTTCAATGACTTCGTTGATCTTATGTGAAATGAAAATGATCGTATAGCCCTTCTCTTTCAGACCTCTCAGCTGTTCAAACAGAACCGTCGTTTCCTGCGGAGCCAGAACGGCTGTCGGTTCGTCCAGAATCAGGATCTTAGCATCACGATACAGTGCTTTCAGAATCTCGACCTGCTGCTTCATTCCAACAGAAAGATCGCGGATACGGGCTCTTGGATCGATGTTAAAATTATATTTTTCAATGATATCTTTCGTATTCTTTTCGGCAGTACGCATGTCGACAAACAGTTTTCCTTTTGTCGGCTCGCTGCCGAGAATCATGTTTTCCGTGACGGTCTGCGAAGGAGTCAGCATGAAGTGCTGATGGACCATGCCGACACCGTGATGCAGCGCATCTACCGGACTCTTAATATCAACTTTTTCGCCATTAATAAAAAATTCACCGGAGTCAGGGCGTTCCATGCCAAACAGCAGCTTCATCAGCGTTGTCTTGCCGGCACCGTTTTCACCCATCAGCGCGTGAATTTCTCCTTTTTTTACACTAAGATTGACATTCTCATTTGCCAGAATGCCGTTCCCGTATACTTTTGTTACATTCTTTAATTCGAGTGCATACATATTTTTTCCGCCTCTTAATATTAGTAGGCGGTTAAACGCTTAATGCATCTAACCGCCTTTCATTTCTCTAATCAGATGATTTAGAATCGATTATTCGTTGTTAGCCCAAGCTCTTAATTCATTGAACTGATCAGCGGTTCTGCCGTATGCAGAAGTGATCTTCAAAGAACCATCCAGGCAAGCCTGTTTAGCAGCCTCGACCAAAGCCTTTACATTATCAGGAAGATTAGCGTAGTTGCCGGTTTCGATCAGGCCGACACATCCTGTATCCAGACCTAATGATTCAGCTTTGCCATATTCCAGAGTTCCGTCCAGAGTCTTGGCAATGGCACGTTTTGCAGCGGCATAAACGTCCTTGATCTCAGAAGTCAGAAGGAATGGAACCCATTCAGGGTGGTCTTTCTTATAAAGAATCTCTCTGTCTTCATCGCAGCCGATAGCCCATGTCTGCTTGTCGTAAGCGCCTTCGTAAACACCTGCCTGGCTAGGACCACAGGCCGGGAATACTACTGTAGCGCCGGCTTCGATTTCAGAAATCGTCGTCTGTTTTGCCAGAGCGTTGTCATACCAGTCATTTGTGAACGTGATCAGGATCTTGCCGTCAGGGTTGACAGACTTGGCACCCTCTACGTAGCCGTAGCAGAAGTCTTCGATTGAAGAGATTTCCTGTCCGCCGACAAAGCCGATCGTTCCGTTTTCAGCCATAGCCATGGCAACGATACCGGCCAGATAAGAACCTTCGTTAGCCTTGAAGCTTGCTGAATATACGTTTGGAGAAGGATAAGTATCGAAATCATAAGTCGTGTCGAACAGGCAGAATTTTACATCAGGATACTCTGCAGCAATGCCTTCATTACCCAAAATAGCGCACATTGTCGATCCAGAGCTGATGATGATGTCGTATCCGACTTCCAGAACGTCCAGAAGCTGAGATTTCAGCTTAGCCTGATCGGCAGCAGTATCGCCGACTTCGTAAACGGCACAATCCTTGTTGCCGGCAGCGATCATTTCTTCGCCGACGTCCGCAATCATGTCCTGAATACCGCTATCGCCACGGACGGATGAACAGAAAATGGCAACCTTTACATTATCCAGTGTCTTTTCTTCGGTTTCACCGCCAGTTGGCTCATCGCCTCCGGAAGGTTTCCCGCCGCCGCAGGCAGCAAGAGAAACACCAAGAATCAGTACAAGAAGAATCGTAAGTAGTTTTTTCATTTTTCCTCCTTTTTTTCATTCTGTTCTTTCTTCAATAAAAAGAAAGGACAGATATAGAATTATAAAACCTACTTGTTAAATAAATTATCTCGCACATTTAACATTTTTACAATACAAATGTTAAAGTTTCAGGCAACAATTATCTTTGCGCCCTTGCTTTCAAGAAGAAGCTTTTGTCTTTCATCGATTCCCGAGTCTACTATAATGCCGGTAAATTCATCCACCGTCGCAAATTCGATCATGCTGGTGCAGGAAATCTTCGAAGAATCGCAGATCAGATAGCATTTTTCGGAAACATCGATGATGCTGTGCTTAATGCTGCGCTCACTGATATCCAATACCATGACTCTTCCGTTGTCATCGATGGCATTGCATGCAACAAAAGAATAAGAGAACTTATAATTCTTCAGCTGAGACTCGGCAACCGGTCCGATGCTGCACATCGAATTGCCCTTCAGTTCACCGCCGATCATAACCGTCTTGATTGCCGGATTGTTGCACAGTTCAGCAGCAGTGTTGATCGTATTTGTCGAACAGAACAGACGCTTGTTTTCCTTTGCAAGATATTTGGCAATGATATAACCGGTCGAGCCTGAATCTATGAAGACCCGGTCGTTGGTTTTCACCATCGATACCGCATATCTGGCAATCTGTTCTTTTGCAGCTGTGTTTTCAAAAACTCTCTCATTCACATGACTCTCGGTATAGCTGCTGGCCTTGATGTCGACGGCTCCGCCAAAAACCCTTCTCAGCACACCGGCTTTCTCCAGTTCGTCAATATCCCGCCAGATCGTCATCTCCGATGTACCGAAAAGTCTGCTCAATTCATTGTTCTTGATAAAACCGTCTTCTCTCAGCTTCTCGACTATTGCCGCCAGTCTGTCTTCTTTTCTCATATTATTATTCTGTCCTGATTATATTATTATTATATCTTGAACACACGAAAGTTCCATATCGATCTCACGCAAACAGAAGTATAGAAAAAAGCCGGAAACGGCTTTTTATAAATCGGACAGCAGTTCGTTCAAGTAGATGTGCTGGACGACAGTCGTGATCAGCGTTTTTAACAGCGCTTTTTCTTTGTTTTTTTCTTTCAGCGGAGGGATCTCTTTCCCCTGGGACATTCTCTGCAGGTCTTCTTCGAAGAATCCGGCGAAGCATTCGTACGCTTCCTCGCAGGTCGAAGTCCGCTTTTGGATGTCGAAGAGTCCGGCGACGTCTTCCAGCGACAGCACGCACTTGGTCAGGGCGATGAAAATCAGATAAGCGATCTGGTCTCTTCCGTACTGTTTTTTTACCGGATTGGCGATCAGCTTGTGCTTTACATAGTTGGAGATCATGGAATTGGTGATGCTGCAGCCGGGTATGACGCTTAGACACTCGTTGATGTACTTGGATGTCTGATCCAGATACAGACCGACGGAAGGGATCTCCCTGTAGGTCGGTAGGCGGAATGCCTCCATCGCGCTTCTTTTTTCTTTGCTGATTTCTAACATCTTATCCCTCTTTCTACAGGTTTTTAAAAAACTCTTGACAGGTTATTTAATACATTCTAGAATACAGTTAGAAGTTTTTTAAAAACCTGTGACAAGTTTATTATAATACTACAATGAAGCTTAAACAAGGAGGGAAAATGGAATTGAGATTAAGGGATCTGAACAGGCTCGAGAACAAGCCCTACATATCGATCAAGGATCCGATCAGTACATTGACGCATTTTATCGGCTTTGTTGCGTCGATCTTCCTGACGCCTGTCCTGCTGAGCAGGGCCGGGATGCATTCTTCTGATCTGAAGGATCTTGCGGGTCTTAGCGTCTATTGTCTTAGCATGATCGTTCTCTACGGCGCCAGCAGCGCCCACCACGCTTTTGTGTTGCCTGAAGGACCGTCAAAAATCCTCAGAAAACTCGACCACATCAGCATCTTCCTGCTGATTGCCGGAACCTATACCCCGCTTTGCTTGAGCGTTCTGGATCCGGTAAACGGGATGCAGCTGCTGAAGGCGATATGGCTGATCGCGATCATCGGTATCCTAATGAAGACCTTCTGGATCAGCTGTCCGAAATACGTCTCATCCTTGACCTATATCCTGATGGGATGGCTGGCGCTGTGGAAAATCGC
>JAFONG010000195.1 GCA_017418585.1 Erysipelotrichaceae bacterium
GCCTGCGAGGAATGCGATACCTGCAGAAGGATCAGAAGGAATCAGTACTTTGACGTGATCTATGTGGACGGCTATCAGAAGAGTATCAAAAAGGATGACATCGAAGTGATCCTGGACGAATTCTCCAGGACTTCTCTGGAAGTATCCGGGAAGAAGGTATACATCCTTGCCAACATCAACAACGCTTCCGTTAAGGTTCTGAACATGATCCTGAAGTTCATGGAAGAACCGGGGAATGGCGATACTTACGGTATTTTTATCAGTGACAGGAAAGAGGATCTTCTTCCGACTATCGTTTCCCGCTGTCAGGACATTCCTTTTCTTACCAGAGATTTTTCCTTTCTGATCCGGCAGTATGAGGAGGCCGGTTTTGATTCCACGGATGCCTATCTGCTTGCGAATATCCTGCACCGCTATGACAGCGAAATGGATCTGAACGATCCGTATTATCTGACGGCCAAGGAATACGTCTATAAGACGATCGATTCTTTCAATAACAGGAAGTATCTGCCGATCCTGTTTTCTAAGGAATTCTATCCTTCCTTTAAGGACCGCGAGGAATTCCGCAGGTGTGTCGACTATTATCTGGCCATCATGATCCGGATGATCAACGACGCTCTGGAAAACAGAAACAGCGATGACAGCGAATACGACCGCTGTCTGGATCTCATCAGGGAAAACGATCCGGGCAGACTGCTGGAGATCTTTACGCAAGCGAGCGACAGGATCCTTTCAAACGTAGAAAGAAAGCTCCTGTTTGACGCGATAAGCTATGAGATAATATCATATATCTGAAGGTGAATTATGGAAGAAAAGTTAAAATATGTTTCGATCCGTTTCGAAACGACAAATAAGACATATACATTCTCTACGAACGACGAATCGATCAAAGAAGGCGATGCCGTCGTAGTTGAAACTCAAAGGGGCATTGAATATGCTACGGTAGTGACCGAGCCTTTTGAGAAACCGAACGTTTCGATGGAGATCAAGCCGATCATCCGCAAGGCGACAAAAGAAGATCTCAGACAGTTTCAAAGAAACAAGGCAGATGCGGCGGAAGCCAGAAAGATCTGCCAGGAAGAATCGGATAGACTGGATCTGAAGATGAATGTCATTTCCGCCGAATATACGCTGGACCGCGCCAAGATCACGTTCATCTATCTGGCTGACGACAGAGTCGATTTCCGTGAACTGCTGAAAGTACTGGCATCCATATTCCACTGCCGTATCGATTTAAGACAGATCGGAACCAGAGACAAGGCCAAGATGGTTTCCGGTGTCGGCGTGTGCGGAAGAGAACTGTGCTGTGCGAAGTTTATCGGCGATTTTGACCGTATCTCCATCAACATGGCGAAGAACCAGCTGCTGGCACTGAACATCCAGAAGCTTTCCGGACAGTGCGGCAACCTGATGTGCTGTCTGCGTTTTGAGGATGATGCCTACAAGGAACTGAGGAAGGATCTGCCGAAGCTTAACTCTCAGGTTGAATATGAAGGCGAGAGATTCCGCGTGACTTCCATGAACGTCATTACGAAGAACTGCAAGCTGGAGAATCCGGATCATGCAATCTACATCTCGCTGGAGGATCTGGTCAAGAAGGGCAAATACAACAGAAAAACAGTGAAAAACGAAAGTGAGGAAGAAAGTGTCGCTGGATAAGAAAGCTACACTTTTTCTTGTAGCCACACCGATCGGAAATCTGTCTGAAGTATCTGAAAGGACATTGAACGTTTTAAACGATGTCGCAGTGATCGCCTGTGAGGATACCAGAAATACGCTCAAGCTGCTGAGCCATTTTGACATCCACACCAGGATGGTCACATATCACAATTTCAACGAAAAGGAATCCACCAGAGGAATCATCAGGTTTCTGGAAGAAGGCAAGAATGTCGCTCTGGTTTCCGATGCCGGCTATCCGCTGATCTCCGATCCGGGATATGAACTGGTCAATGAAGTGATCAGGGAAGGTTACAGCATCGTTACGGTATCCGGGCCGAACGCCGCTCTAAATGCTCTGGTTGCATCCGGACTTAAGACATCCCATTATCTGTTCTACGGTTTTCTTAACGCAAAACAGTCTCAGGCCAGAAAGGAGCTGGAAGAACTCAAGGACTTCCCTTATACCCTGATCTTCTATGAAGCGCCCCACCGTATCGAGAAGACGCTTTCCCTCGCGCTTGAAGTTCTGGGAGACCGTAAAGCCTGTCTGGCCAGAGAACTGACCAAGCTGCATGAAGAATACCACCGGGGTTCGTTAAGCGAACTGTGCAATCTGAAAGACCTTAAGGGAGAAATGGTCCTGATCGTCGAAGGAAAAGAGAAACAGGCAGAAGACATCGACCAGGATAAACTGATGGATGAGATCGATCAGCTGGTAAAGGACGGGATGAGAACCAAGGAAGCCGTTAATCAGATCGCAGAGAAGCATCAGGTTTCGAAAAATGCCCTATACAACGCCTATCTGAAAAGAAAGAAGGAACTGTAGATGAACGCACAGATCAAAAGAATACAGGAAATGGAGAAGCTGCTGAATGAATGCCGGAAGGTTTTAGACGATTGTGACAAAGCTTTGAGCGACTTCAGATCCATACAGCAGAAGATCGGGAAACTGGAAGCCTACTATACCGGCAGAAAATGGATAAAGGATTACGAGGACTATGAAGCGGGAAAGATTCCGAAAGATCTTCCTTGCGGTGTCTTATCGGAAGATGCCGTCTATGACCTGCTTACAGAAAACCGCGATCTGATCCTGGAGATGCTGGAACTGGCAAAAGATCGTATCCGCTAGGCATGATGAAAAAGCTGTTTCTTATCATCGGAAGCATCTGCCTGATCTACGGGATCATCGTTCTGCTGATCATCGGTTTTGGGAATATCTTCAGCTATTTCTTTGCGCTGACCGGTATTCTTTTTCTTTTGTTTTCTTTCTATTATGAAAAGCTCTCCAGAAAAATCAGAACGATCATCCTTTGCATTATTGTGATTGGAATGATTCCGTTTGGCTTTCTGGAAGCAAGAATCATTTCCTGCGGAATCAGGCAGCCCGAAGCGCATGCGGATTACGTGATCCTGCTTGGATCGGGTGTCAGTGAGACAGGACCGTCCGTTGATTTCATGGCTCGTATCCGTGCGGCTGAAAACTATCTGAAAGACAATCCAGGAACGGCAATCATCGTGACCGGAGCGCAGGGAAGCAACGAACCGGTTTCCGAAGCTTCTGCCGCCAGAGAACAGATGCTTGCAGCAGGTATCGATCCTGACAGGATCATCCTGGAGGACCGGAGCTATTCGACATTGCAGAACCTGCAGAATTCCCGGATGCTGATCGAAAAAGAGGGCAGGAATGCGGATGTATGCAGTATCGTGATCGTTTCTTCTGCCTTTCATCTGTATCGGGCCGGATACATCGCCGAACAGATCGGATTCAGAAACGTTTCCTGTCTGGGCAGTCACGGCTTAAGGATTCTGGATCTGCAATACTATACAAGAGAATTCTTTGCCTGCATCAAGGAATGGATCTATTTTTCTTTAAAATGAAAAGACAGCTTTCGCTGTCTTTGTTTCTACATGGTGCACCAGGTGAGACTTGAACTCGCATGGGATTGCCCACACGCCCCTCAAACGTGCGCGTCTACCTATTCCGCCACTGGTGCATACATCTATTATATTCTATTTTCCTCAAAGATGAACAAAAAAGCGTTAAAATATAGATGAAGAACAGGAGATCAGAAAATGAGTTCATTTAAAGATTTACGTATTGTTGATAATTTCTATCAGACATCGGCGTTTTTCCCGATGCCTACCGTCTGTATCAGTACGGTCAATCCGGACGGCAGTCTGAATATCGGTTCCTATTCGCTTTGTTTCCCTTACTACATTGCCGGAAAAGACCGTTATGCGATGCTGCTGGAATGCCGTAATACATCCAATACCTGTCAGAATCTGTTAAGGACGCACAAGTGCGCCATCAACTTCATTCCGGATGACAGGAAATCCTTTAAGGAAGCAGTCAGACTGGGCTTCCCTGGACCAAGCGAAGAGAAGATGAAAGAACCGCTGAAGTTTACGATGGAAGACGGACAGGCTGATCCTGCAGACAAGAACAGACCGCAGGTCATTGCTGAAGCGTTCCAGGTATTTGAATGCACATGGAACGTCGATCTGGAAGATGCCGGCAAGTTCAAGGTCGAGGATATCGACGACGGACACCCGGGTCCATACAATAATTTCAACGGAATCACTTCCAAGTACGGCGCTCATTTTATCCTGAATATCGATAAGATCCTGATGAAGGAACGTTACTATGATGCGATCGTCAACGGCGTAAAGAAGGACAGCTTCCCGCCGGTTCCGGTCGATTACGGATACCGTGATTCTACCAACTTCTGGTATACGCAGTTCCCACGTTTCAAGAAACCAATTGCCGAACCGATCCCTGCACCGAAGGAAGTGGATCTGGATTCCATCAAGTATGCGGCCAACCGCTGTGATCCGGATATCAAGTTTACCGACGATGCCCTGAAGAATTTCGTTAAGGTTCCGCGCCCATTCTTAAAGACCGTGCTGAACGGATGTGTCGCATGGGCAAAGGAGAACAATGTTACGCTGATCACGGATGAACATGTTAAGATCATCAACGACAAGCGGAAACAGGAGAAAGCCAAGAAATAAAACAAAACCGGCAGAATATGCCGGTTTTTTTCTTTTTATTTATGCGTTTATTCTGTGATCGTGATTCTTCCTTCGACCTGCGCATCGACGTTATTCATGCCGACCAGCAGCTCTTCAAAGATCGAGAA
>JAFONG010000196.1 GCA_017418585.1 Erysipelotrichaceae bacterium
TAAGTATCGCTCACAAAGAAGATGCACGGCCTTCCTGCGTTGATCTCGTCATAGGCTCTTTTCAAGACTGTATCCAGAGGATCGGAAAGGGCGATATCCTCAAAGCCTGCCCATCTCCATACCGCTCCATCGCCGTCATAGTAGTCGTACGGATCGGCATTGTAGTCTTTATCAAGAATAGCCCTTCCATAAGCCAGACAGAAAATACTGCAGATCTCGGGATCCTGTTCCCCGACATTGAGGATCAGTCTTCTGTCGAAGTCCAGCATTCTGTATACCTGTCTGCCGTCCTGTTCCTCTGTCTTTGTTTCTGCGACATTATTCGTGTCCTTAGGCTCTTCTTTTTCCTCTGCAGGTATATTTTCTTGTACTGCTGTTTCTTCCTTCTGACTGTCATTTAAAACGTCGCTGACATTACTTTCAGCAACAGGCACAGGATCCTGATGATGATCCAGGTAGAGCTTCTGCAGCAGAAGCATGACTCCCACCGCAAGCACTACGATCAATAGATGAAACAGTTTTTTTAACACGTCTTTATTTTATCATCTGCGACTGTCTGTTTCTGTTATCTTTTATAAAAACGTCACAGGAATTATACTGATAGTGGAGGCAACGATATGAAGAAACTCTTATTAATCCTGATTCTTTTACTCGCGTTGTGCGGATGTAAAGAAAAACCGGTAGAAGTCATTGAAGAACCTGAACCTAACAATGATCCGCCGATTTCCGATGTCTACCCTGACTATTCCGATCTTCAGCCGATCATCGACGACGTCCTTGAATACCTCAAAGGAGACTGGCTGCTACGTTCAGACAATGAAGACAGCAACATGTCTGTCACACTGACCTTCGATCCAGGAACAAACACCTTAAAGATCTTGAGATCGGATGACGAATACATCATCGGTGAACTGGAACCCTTTAATTCTGCCTATGACGATGCAGGCATAAACGATGCCGTCGAGTTCAAGTTCAAGGAAGCTTCCAACTACTTCATCAGTAAGTACGGAAACAGCGAATACATGTACAACTCCTATCTGCAGTTCTTCTTTGGATACTTCGAGAATAACGACTATCTGTTCTTAAGAGAACTGGGTAACGGTTTCTCCGTGACCGACATGGAGGGACTGGGCGAAGACAACATGTCCGGAGACTGCGGATGGATGTTCACAAGACTTACGGGTCTGACCTATCCTACGTTTACCGTGAACGAGGAAATCAAGTACAAGGACGATACGTTCTATGCCCTGTGCTGGGGCAGAGGAGAGACTTATCTGCTGCAGAAGGTGAATGTAACAGAACAGGAGGAGAGCTGGTACGAGGATCCGATAAAGACACTGAGAGTAGTCTATGACGGAAGCGAGAATCAGTACAATGCTTTCCTGTACAACGGCAAGAATCTTCCGGATGAGGTGAAACCGGGTCTGGTGCTGGTGACCGTGGATGCGGATGGTAAGGTTACTGATCTGAAGGATATTCCTTATCTGGGATATGGAGCATATCAGGGAGAATAGATAAACATATCATAGAAATAAAAAGCCAACCCTAAGGTTGGCTTTTGTTTGTAATAAAAGAATGTCGCTTTTTTCGATCAGTTGATATTGATCTCTACCGTACCTTCAGTCTGTCCGACTGTCGTCAGCTGCAGAACATATCTTCCGGAATCAAGCGTTACATCAAGGTTTTCGCCAGGACCGACTTCTACAGTCTTGAGGATACCCCCTGCCACATACTCATCCGTTTCATCTGCCGATGATACCAGGATCGCTTCACAGAATTCAATCTTCAGTTTTCCTTTGCTTAAGGAAGATTCGATATGAACCGTCTTACCGTTAGATACGGACATCGTCGATATCTCGGCATAGGTTCCGTCTTCCACGTCCTTGATGCTGA
>JAFONG010000197.1 GCA_017418585.1 Erysipelotrichaceae bacterium
ATGATGTCGTCCGTCTTCAACATGATGATGTTATTGTTATCGGTCTTGTTGCGCGGCAGCAGGTGCTGTTCGTCGCTGACGCAGGCGATGATGTTGGCGTTGCATTCCGGATATTCCTTCTTCAGCATCGATACCGCCAGAAGGGCCTTGATCCTGATGTTGTCGTTCAGGGCATTGATGATGATGACTCTGGCCTTGTCGATGGAGCAGTATCGCAGGTCGTTGATGTTGGTGATGTCGCCATGCCTGCAGATGACTTCGATGTTCTTTGGGATATCGACGTTTTGTGCAGGTCCTGTTCGATCTCCGACTTCTCGATGTCGGTGTATATGACGATACATCTTTTCTTGTCGCCCGTAGCGATGATCAGCTGATTCAGCAGCCCGTGTTCGCCAAGCGTGTATCCCAGGATGACGGTATGGTCTTTTTCGATAACGATGGAGTTGCCGTTGCGGATACTGTCAAGCTTCGCTTCAATGCCGCTGCTGATGACACCGATCAGGATGCTGGTAAAGAACAGACCGACGATAGCCGTGATCGTATTGAGAACAATGTAGCCGGCTTCTCCATCCTCACTGGAAGGCATCCAGGCGTTGACGATCGTCGCCAGAGAATCCCAGAAAGCTTCAAGGAAACCGTCTCTGAGCTTAAACAGCACGATTACCACCGAAACGAATATGACGATGGATATGACGCAGATCGAAAGCAGCTTGATGATGCTGGCGGTACCTTTAGACAGCTGTTTGTCCAGCCAGTACTTCAGCTTGTCACTCAGTTTATAGTCGTTCATATAGTTCTCCTCTTAAATGAAATATACGATGATTGATTCAATGTTCTGTTAATTCAATGATAGCATCATTGTTATCCCATTAGATAGAGTTATCGATATCCTGTTTCCCGTAATCAAGCAGTATAGTTGTCAGAATCGCTATCCCTTTCAGATAATCATCGATGTCGATCCATTCCTTTTCTCCGCTTCCCTGTTTCGGCAGTTCACAATACGGACCTATGCCTACACAGCGACTGTTTCCGTACAGGATCGGAAAACGGATGTCGCTTCCTCCGTGATACTGATGGATGAACTCCTGCTCTCCCACGACAGCGCTTATCGATTTTTCAACGAATCGGACAAACGGATCATCGTTTTCAACCATGGCCGCTTCCGCTCTGCTTCGTCCTTTTTCCAGCAGCCATTCACCTTCCAGCTTCTCTTCCAGAAACGACTTTATTTCCTCAAAAACACTTTCTGTCGTAAGAGGCTTGAAGAAACGACAGCGGAACAGACATTCCGCTTTCTCGCATATGTTTCCATATCCTCCCTGAGAAGATAGACTTCCGATATTCAGAATGAATGACGGCTGTCCCCGGAACGAGCCGAAATCGAAGACGCACTCCTCTCTTTTCTTTCTGCCGTATTCTTCCAGAATCTTTACGGCATCAGCCATGACGATATTCGCATTTACGCCTTCGGAAAGATCGTCGTGCAGAATACCCGGCTTTCCCAGTACCGTCAGCTTCATATCCAGCAGACCAAGAGAAATGTTTTTGATCTCCTGGAATCCATGCCCCGTTTCTGCCGGATGGATGTAGAGAGAATCGTCTCCTCCATAGCCCTTCATCATCGCGCTCAAGGTTCCGAAAGCTCCGCCGTGTTTTCCAAGGATGGACAATGCCGTTACATCGTAATCCAGATCTCCTTTTATCGCCAGCGCAGCCTTCAGTCCTTCCAGCATCATGGCGATTCCTCCCTTGTCGTCGGCAGCGCCCAGACCGTAAACCTTTCCGTCTCTTTCTTCCGCACAATACGGATCGTCGAAATCTCCGAAATAATTCTCTCTTTCTGTATCGATATGCGCAAACAGCATCAGAGTTCTTTTAGACCTGTTTCCTTTTCTGGTGCCCGCAAGATTGTATGCCCCCTCGGCATAGACGATATCCGGATCACAATAGTCCGGACAGTCCTTCACTCTTTCATCCATGCGGAAAGGCTCCGTCCTGAATCCGAGCTTCTCGAGTTCCCTCTTTACGATCTCCTGCGCTTTCGTATCCTGTCCGTCGGCACTGGGCGATTCGATCAGTTCCTTGAGTGATGCGATCATCTCTTCGCGGTGTTCATTGATGTAGTCCTGTACTGCTTTGTTCATGTTCTGCTTCTTTCTATCGGGGTCCATATTCTCAAAAAGCCCTGTCAGGAGGCTTTGTGATTGTCTGTTATCGTCGAATATGTCTGCCGCTTTATACCAGACTCTTGTCGGTGAGAACTCTCCACAGAGAGAAATACTTGATCAGAGGGAAACCGTCCAGTCTGAACAGTTCATAACGCCTGTCGCCGTATGTGAGATACAGAGCATTGTTTCGGAACATGCCGATCTTGGAAATATCCATCCATCTCATGGTCAGCTCAAAATCGCTGTCGTTGCCGATGCACATCCGATCCCCGTAAAGACTTGCCGTCAGTCCGTCTTTCAGCAGGATTCTTTCGTTGTTTACGATCTCATATAGATGAAGATCTTCATCATGCGATATCGCTTCATCGGTCTGCTTCTTTAGTTCGTCCTTGTGCTGTTTCAGCCACTCCTTCTGGAAACCGTTCCACTTGACGGTGGTGTTGTATTCCTTGATCTGTTCTCCCTGCAGATAGCCGTATTCGTCATAGATGCCCTTCATTCCGCATTCGCACCAGAATTCGTCGCCTTTCGCATGAATGGTATCGAATCTGTGGCAGACAGGACAAAGATAGGCCAGGTTTTCGATCCCTTCCGCCAGTGCCTTGCCTCTGTATTTGAGACGGTGTTCGTCCTGATATTGAAAGGCGTCCGCCTGCATGTCTCTGACGATGATGTCGTAGATTTCGTCGACACTGAGGTCCTTCAGCTGTTCATAAGGATATTCACCGACCACCTGACCGATCAGTCTGCCTCTGCGGGAATATCTGGACCATCTTGGAGAACGCAGATAGCCTCCGTCGAAACGGTAAGTAACCAGGCCGCATCTGGTCTGTTTAAAGATATCTGCCGTTCTTCTGGAGATGAAGTTGGTCGAACCGTCCCAGGATTTGTTGCCTTCCGGGAACATCGCTACATCGATCCCGGCATTTAGGTTGTCGATGATCAGCTGTACGGTCTGATCCGCACTGGCTCCCTTGCCTCTGGGAATCGGCCCGGCCAGAAACTTGATGATCTTTCCTACCGGTCCGGACATGATGTTGGCGGAAGCCACGAACTTGAAGTGTTTCTTCAGGCTTATGACCATCAGCAGCGGATCAAAATCGGAATTGTGATTCGAAAGGATCAGGACGGGCTTGTCCTTGATCTTGTGCGGCTTATATGTAAAACTACAGATTGCCATGATCAGCCATCCGATCAGAATCCTTAAAAAATGATAGACGAATTTATGGCGATTCAATCCTTTACGGATCTCTTTATTGTTCATTGTTTTCTTTGCTGCTTAAATATTCCAGATAGTCCTTCTTCGCTTTTCTGATCGGAATCAGTACCAGAGGCATCCACAGTGCGGCTACGATGAAGGTCACCCAGTTTGCCGAATAACCCGCTACGCCGTATTCGTTTCTCATGGCGAAACCGAAGTGCTTGATCAGGAATGAACCGATCGGCGTTCCGATGCACATCGGGATGACGACATAGAACACCTGTCTGATGCCTTCCGACTGACCGTGCATGCTGGCAGGCATGCAGTTTTTCAGCATGACCATGAGAGCCTGATAGATGCACATGTAGCCTGTGCCGAACAGGAAAATACCCAGACAGGTCACGACCGTATTAGGGATCCAGACGATCAGCAGACCGGCAACGGTTGCTGCAACGGAAATGTACATAATGTTGTAGAACTTGCCGTTATCCAGATATCTGGAACACAGGAAAGTAAACGGCAGAGCCGCAATCAAAGGCAGACCCAGAACCAGTCCGGCGTTGCCTGTCGTATAACCCTGGGTGTATACCAGGAAATTCGTTAGATGCGAGAAGTACATCTGGAAACCGATGAAGTATACCGCAAAGATGATGCAGATGTCTTTCATCAGCTTGTTTTTCTTTAACAGAGAGAAATCGAAAACGGAAAAGACCTGATGCCAGAATCCTTTCGGATCCTTGTTAGGAACCAGATCCGGAGCATCCTTGACCATGAAATGAACAGCAACGCTCATCAGAACCAGAAAGAGACCCAGCACGATAAAGAACTTGAAGTAGTCGATCTTTTCGATGATCTTGCCGAAAAGCAGACCTCCCAGTATCGTTCCGGCAACCGGCAGCACAGCTACGACAGCGCCCATCCTGCCGCGGTTTCCTTCTTCCGTAATATCCGTCGTCCAGGCGATGAATCCGGAGTCGTTGGCCATCGCACCGATAAAGCTCATCACACAGTCGGCAAAAACGACCAGTGCCGTCAGTGCCGCCATGTTGGAATGGTTTACGTATTCCGTCAGTCCAAACAAAACGACCGTAATGCCCCAAGCCGCATAGCCTATCAGCATCTGCGGTCTTCTCTTCGCCAGTCTGTCACCCAAAGTTCCCCAGACGAAACAGCCGAATGTACTGGCCATGGCGCTTAAGGCGACCATCCAGGAGATGATCGAAGCGTCCGGAGCGATCTTGGTATAAACGAAATTCGGATACCAGGTATTCTCAACGCACCAGATCAGCTGACCGGCCAGTCCGACGATTACAACAAACAGCCATTCTTTGCCTGTCAGGATTCTTTTTCCTTCCTGGTTGCGGTGTATTTCCAGTGTCTTGTTCTTCTTTTCTTTCATATGCCTTTTCCCCAAAAACAAATCATTTCAATCGGTGGTAATTATAACATTTATACAGAAATAATGTTTTAAAAACGCTTTTATTCGATAGAAGACCTATTGATTCTTCACGAATTTCTTTCTCAGTATCTTTTCAATATCTTCAGCCGTCATTTTTCCTAAGGTGTTTTTTACGCTGCCGTTGTCTTTCCAGCGCGGGAGGATTTTAGCGAGCGTTTCTTCGTCTATGACGATGTCATTTTCAGGAAGAAGGGAATTGATCAGTTCAACATACTCTTCCTGTTTCATCCCGATCCGCTTAAAGAAATCTTCGGTATAATCCTTGCTGCTGCGCATTTCAAACGCAAAGAGATCTTCCTGGAAAAGCGCACACGCGAAGCCGTGAGGCAGATGGTAGTTCTCTGTGAAATAATAACCGACATTGTGAGCGAAGACAGTACCTGTAACATCGATGGCCAGTCCTCCGTACAGGGATCCCTGATATAGATCGTCACATGCCTTTTCGTTGATGTTGTTTAATTGTCCGATGCCTGATAGAAGCAGTTTGATTCCCTGCAGAGCATAGTTTCTGGATTCA
>JAFONG010000007.1 GCA_017418585.1 Erysipelotrichaceae bacterium
GATGGAAATATAGACAGCCTCGCTTCCCTCGGCGGTTTCTTCCTTGAATACTTCGCTATATCTGTATGGCGAGATCTGGGAAGTCTTCGGAAGTTCTTCGCAGTTCTCCAGCTTCTCATAGAACTCGTAGTTGGAGAGATCTACTCCGTCGTTGTATTCCTGATCATCAAATCTGAATACCAGCGGTATGACTCTCACACCGATCTGCCTTGCATACTCCTGAGATATATCGCTTCCTGAATCCGTTATGATCTTGACGCCCATCTTCTTCTCCTTCATCCGTATCGGACCTGTTCTTTTTCTTTATTATATCAGTAAAAGAAAAGATCATCCTACATACTGACAGATGATCTTTCATTGTTCCTACAGGATCCTGGCAAGAAACTGTCTGGTCCTTTCGTTCTTCGGCTGATCAAAGATCAGGGCAGGTTTTCCCTCTTCCACGATCACGCCGTCATCCATGAAAATGACTTTATCCGCAACATCCCTGGCGAATGCCATCTCATGAGTTACGATCACCATCGTCATGTCTTCTTTTGCCAGATCTCTGATGACATTCAGAACTTCTCCGACCATTTCCGGATCCAGAGCCGATGTCGGTTCATCAAACAGAAGAATCTCAGGATCCATGCACAGGGCCCTGGCAATCGCTACACGCTGCTTCTGGCCTCCTGAAAGAGTAGAAGGATAGGCGCGGACAAAGTCGCTTAGTCCGACTTTCTGCAGTTCCTTCAACGCCCTTGCTTCCGCTTCCTTTCTGTCCTTCTTCAGCACCTTCATCTGTGCAAGCACGCAGTTGTTCAGGACATCCATGTTACTGAAGAGATTGAACTGCTGGAATACCATTCCAACTCTTCTGCGGTAGGAATTGATATCCTTCAGTTCGCTGATGTTCTGGCCGAATACGTCTATCTCCCCTTCATCGATGTCTTCCAGCAGGTTGATGCATCTAAGCATCGTCGACTTGCCTGAACCGGATGGTCCGATCAGACATACGACTTCTCCCTTGTCAACCTTGAAACTGATGTCATGAAGAACTTCAAGATCTCCGAATCCTTTACGGACATTCTTTACATCGATCAGACTCATGACTTAGCTCCTTTATTGGCCAGAGAGATGCTGCTGAAACTGGTATCGGACTGCGGGAGAGACGTTCTGGTATGATTCATCCTCTTTTCGATCATTCCCAGGATAATGCTGGAAAGACCTGTCAGAATCAGATAGATCGCAGCCGTCAGAAAGTAGGTTTCCGTAAAACGGTAAGTCGTACCGGCAATGGAATTGGACTGAAACATCAGTTCGGTGATCGATATGATCATCAGGACGGAAGAGTCCTTGATATTGACGATCAGTTCATTTCCGATCGCCGGAAACGCATTCCGTATCGCCTGCGGAAGTATGACATCCATCATCGTCTGCATCGAAGACATGCCCAGGGATCTGGCAGCCTCGTTCTGTCCGGGATCGATGGCCTGTATGCCGGATCTGACGATCTCGGCCATGTAGGCTCCCGTATTGATCGAAATGACGAAGATCGCCGCCGTCATCTTGTCCCAACGGACGATATTGGTATAGACCAGATAGTAGATGAATACGGCCTGAACCATCATCGGCGTACCTCTGAAAACTTCGATGTAGATCCTGCCGATGATGTCAAGAAGTTTCTTAACGGTTTTCTTTGTACCCGATGCCGTCTTATCCAGACGAATCGCCCTGAAACCGCCGACCAACAGTCCGATCATTAAACCGAACAGTGTACCGGAAATCGCAACGATCAGCGTCGTTCTGATTCCCAGCAGAAAGCTAAGATAGTATTTCGATAGTATTTCAATACACTTGGCAAAAGACATTTTATTCCTCGACTGCCGGCTGTCTGTTTACTGCAGCCTCCATAATCGCCAGTCTTTCAGCTTCACTGATCTGATCCAGAGCTGTCTGAATGCTGCTTAGCAGTTCCGTGTTCTCCTTTGCAACGGCAATGGATACGGAAGTATCAACAACAAATCCTTTTCCTTCCTCAAACATGACGATCGTTAGATCAGGATTCGCCGCAACAACGCCGTTGGCTACCGGAAGTTCAGCCGTGATTGCATCCGCCTCACCTGCCTGCAGCGACAGCACCATACGCGGATAAGTCGCCAAAGGAGTCATATGAACAACGCCGTCGATCTGGTCGATGACTTCATCATAAGTCGTGTTTGCCTGACCAAGGACATTTCTTCCGCTCAGCTGCTGAATGTCGCTGATACTTGTCAGATCGGAATCGGCTCTGACGATCACAACCATCTGAGACTCATAGTATGGGGTCGTGAAATTCACTTCCAGGGCTCTTTCCGGTGTTTCCGTCATGCCGGCGATGATGCAGTCGATCGCTCCGGCATTCAGCGAAGGAATCAGGGAATCCCAGTCCGTCTTGACGACCTGTACTTCCATGCCAAGCTGCTGTGCAATCATTGAGGCGATCACAACGTCGTAGCCGTCCGCATAATCGACAGAAGAAATCTGTACGGCCGTATCCGAATCTTCAATCTGCGTCCAGTTGAACGGCGCATAGTCGCATTCCATGCCGACACGCAAAACATTGGACTGTTCCTCACTGCTGTTTGTTGAAGAACAACCCGCGGCACACAAAAGCACCAACAATACAATTACTAATCTTTTCATCTTTTTACCTTCCTTTCAATAAAAAATCGTATGCACTATCACATACGAATCTTATCGAAAGTAATAGCGCCTCTTCTTGCGAAGGAGTGCTACAGGTATTTCCTGTAACCCCATATCCCGTAAGTGCCTTTGCGGAATATTCGGCGGTGATTGCCTTTCCCGTACTTCATCGCCTGCCGGCTCCGTACAGTACTCATCTGCACCGCTACCTCTATACACAGATTTTTTATTGGGTTTATTATGGAACGATTTTGGATATTTGTCAACACCAATGCATCAGCCGGCTGCTGCCGCTATGTCGCCATTCATCCGCTTATATGTTGTTTGCCGCATAGGTGATCGAAATCATCAGCAGTATGAAGAAAGCAATCAGCACAAAGTAGGCAATGTGTTTCTTTCTCTCATAATACAGGGTTCCGATGAATTCCCTGATAAAGGCATTGATCCAGAAATAGGTCTTGGTTTTTGATCCGATTCCTTCCAGTTTCAGGCCCTGTTTTGTCGCGATCAGTCCGGCTCTTAAAACATGGTAATTGGTTGTAGAGAAGGCTACGGATGCATCTTTCTGCCTGATCAGCCGGTTGGAAAACATGATGTTTTCATCGGTATTTGCCGCTCTGTTCTCCAGCAGGATGTTTTCTTCTTTGATTCCCTGGCTCACAAGGTAGTTCTTCATGGCCTGCGCTTCGGAGATGATCTCGTTGTCTCCTTTGCCTCCGGAAGGAATAAAGATCAGATCCTTTCCGGTAACCTGCAGCTGCCTGTTCCTGAATTCCAGAGCTTTGTCTACTCTTCCCTTCAGCAGGGGAGTCAGGGA
>JAFONG010000198.1 GCA_017418585.1 Erysipelotrichaceae bacterium
ATCCGCATCGCTGTCCATGTGCCGGATCAGATCCGGATACTGTACGAAGGTTGGGACTTTCAGAAGCTTTGCCAGGAGTTTTACCTGCTCTAATGTTACGTCAGTTTGCATATGGCACCTCCTTTAAAGCATCGTATTCCCTTAGGTTGACGGCTTGGATCTGAACAGGATCCTTGATGACAGGAGGTACTGTCGTTTTACACTGGGTCCGGAGAAAAGATATGATCTTGTTATGATCAGGCTGTTCTTCTTTCCATCTGGCCAGGATCTCAGACGGTATGTTCTGGCGGACCGGCGCAGCATTAAAGATGGCACGTCCCCGTATCTCAAGAAGTGGAAGATAGTCTTCCAGATGGTATCTGTGTTGATGCTGACCGAAGCATCGCTCATGTTCAGATATCTTTTCACCATCATAGAAGATCTCGATCTTCTCAGGATAGGCTTTCAGTCCAACGATACGGCCGACATAGGCAACCGGGACAGAATAATCATTCGTCCGGAACCTGACAGTCGAGAAGGCGTTGACACGCACGCTGGTACATTTGGCAGTTTCAAAGATATATCGAGGAAGAGGGTTAAGGGATTCCTTCTCCAGTCGGAACATGTTTCCGACAGTATCCGGTTTTCCCTGGATCCGGTGGTGTTCATACTTCTCACAACGTTCGAGCAGAGTGCTGTTTAATTCTGCAAGAGAAGAGACTCTTGGAACTGGTACGAGCAGATTTCTCCTCGCCCATCCAACAAGGCCTTCGACCAGTCCTTTTTCATGACCTTCAGCCGGATTGCAAAAAAGAGCGTCAAAACCATAGTGGGCGGAAAGTGCTGTATATCCATCCTGTTTCTTTGCATGAGAGCCAAAGCCGTCTTTTACGGCAACCTTTCCATTGTCAAAGATCACTTTTGCAGTGACGCCATTAAGGACCCGGAATGTCCTGACAAATGCATCCAGGAAACTTTCTTCGTTCTGGCGATGATACGCCAGTACGACCGGTCTGCAGCTATAACACAAGCGGGCGCAGAAAAGATTGATCTTTTCTCTGTTCCCGTTGATATAAACATAGGCTTCGCCCCAATCGACCTGGAGCGCTTCTCCTGGATCGAAAAGGAGCGGCAGGAACGCTTCCGGCATGAGAGCTTTCAGTTCATGCACTTTTGCACGGACTGTAGATTCGCCGCCGGCAAATCCGATTTCTTCCACCAGACGGTCATAGATACGTTTGGCCGTATGGCATTGCTTTTTGAGTCCTTCTTCCTTATCTGCTAAAAGGCAGGACTGGATGAAGGCAACGACCTCATCTGTCATGACGGTCGAGACACGTTCCGGAGTTTTGCGTTCCCAAGGGACAGAAGCACCTTCGCAGTATTTGGCGACGGTGTTCCTAGAGATACCCAGCACTTTGGCGATGTGACGCTGACTTTCGCCAGCCAGGTATCGTTTACGTATTTCATCGTAGTCTTTCATTGTGATTACCACCGTTTTTCCCTCCGAATGCAGAATTTTTCTACATTCAGAGTAATGATAAGGTGGCTCACTTTCAAGTCAGCGTTTTATGCCAAAGTGGCTCATATTTAGATTAGCATTTATAGCTTATGATCTGTACATTGCCAGGAAATCCCCAGATCTTCCAGAAAGTCGTACGTTCTGCTTTCTCTTGGCAGA
>JAFONG010000032.1 GCA_017418585.1 Erysipelotrichaceae bacterium
CAGACCGCCGATTCCGGCAACCCTTTGCAGGTTGATGCCGCTTTCTTCGGCACTTTCTTCATAGAGTCTGACCAGGGACGGATGAGGCATGGTTCCGTTTAATGTGCCTCTGCCATGGAAATTGTACAGGGACATTGCCGGGCCTTCGCCAAGTTTTACTTCACCTGTTCCTTTTAGATCCGGCGTATCTGCCGCAACTTCGGCATCTAGACAGATGATCGCATCCGGCTGCACGGCTCTGGCAGCCGTAATCGCGCCTCTGATCGTATACTCTTCCTGAACGGTTCCCGCCAGATAGACATCGCAGTCCGGTGCGTTTTTGCTGAAGAGTCTGGCCAGTTCGATCAGACAGGTGCAGGCAATACGGTTGTCAAAGAACGTACCGGAAACGATATCGTTCTGCAGACGGACGAAAGTAGGGTAGTAGGTAATGGCGTTGCCGATCCTGACGCCTAGATCGAGCACTTCTTTTCTGCTGTAGCAGCCGATATCGATATAGAGTTCCTGATATTTGTCGACTTTATACTTTTCTTCAGCTGAAGTCAGATGGTGCGATTTTACGCCGATCACGCCGGGAACATACCGATCTTTCGCCTGGACTGCCACTCTCAAAGCGGGCAGTGTCTTTTCCGGTATTCCACCGACTCTTTCAAAACGGATAAAACCTTCATCCGTGATCGTCTTGACCATCAGACCGGGAGAGTCCATGTGCCCAGTAACGAGAACCTTTTTACTGTGATCTTTTCCTTTGATGCAGGTATAGGTATTTCCCAAGACGTCGACTGTTACCTGCAGACCCAGCAGTTCGAACTGTTCTTTCAGATAATTGCTGACAAGCTGTTCGTGCCCGGAAAGGCTTGGCAGAAGACAAAGGTCTTCCAGATCTTTTGCGATTGCGTTTTTCATTTCAGTTTCCTTTCTTTAATATCTGAATATCCGTGAAACGGTAGACTTCTTCATCTGCCTGAGAAGTATCCTGTAAGATCTTGGCTCCCTTGAAGCCGACGACATACAGTCCTGCTGCCTTGGCTGAAGCGATGCCGTTTGGTGCATCTTCGATGACGATCAGCTGATTTTTGCTGAAGCCGCTTCTTTCGACCACCTTCTGATAGATTTCGGGATGGGGCTTAGAATGCGTGATATCATCAGCTGTTACGATATGATCAAAATACCGGTCGATCTGGAAGAGTTTCAGTTTATGCCTGACATAATAGGCCGGTGAAGAACTGGCGATGGAAAGCTGCATTCCCATCTCATACTGGTACTTGCAGAAATCCCTTATGCCTTCCATCGGTTTCAGGTCATCCGACATCAGCAGGAGATCGGAATAATAGTAGTAATCCCTGACCAGTTTTTCCAGAGGAACATCGATCTGGGGAAACAGATCCAGAACGATACGGCAGAAGTATTCTACCGTGGTTCCGTTGGCGTCCGGAAGCAGACTTAGGTCAAGGTCTAACCCGTAGGCCTCGACCATGATATCCATGGCTTTGGTAAAAAGCGGTTCGGAATCCAGCAGGACGCCGTCGCAGTCGAATATGATTCCTTTTATCATTAATCCTATTGTAGATGAAAGAATCTTGTTTAAGATAATTCTAGCTCATTTTGAATGAAAATTCTGTGTTAAAAATGTAAACCGTAGTTTAAAAAAAGGCTTTCTGATTCATTATCTGTGTTGAATCTATGCAATAAAGATAACACAAATAAATCTTTTGTGATTCAATAACGTAAAAAACATCGGGTAAAAATCATCATTTGAAAAAGCACAATAAAAAAGTGTGTAGAAAGATATCGGTGCTTTCTAGCTTTTTATACAGATGTTATAAAATAATTAAAAGGAGTGTTTTTACAATGGCTATAAAAGTTATGATTGCCTGTGGTTCAGGTATTGCTACCAGTGCTTATGCCGCCGAGGAGATCATCAAGATCGCCAAGGGGATCGGAGTGGATATCGACGTTCATAAGGAACGTATCCAGAATGTCATGGCTAATGCTTCGAATTTTGACATCTGTTTCGTTACATCGAATTTCAAGCAGGATGTCGGTACGAAACTCGTACGTGTCGATGGCTTAATCAGCGGCATCAATGAGGATGCGGTAATCGAAGATGTAAAAGCCGCTTTGCTGGAGGCTGCTGCTAAGTATAACGCAGATTAGAATTATTTAAAGAAAGGGGAAAACTATGGAGATTTTATCAAATGTTGTAAACTTTGTGCTGAATCTCGGGGGCGGCATCTTCCTGCCGTTCGTTATCACCATCCTCGGTCTGTTCTTTAAGATGAATCTGTTCGATTCTTTCAAGAACGGCTTAAAGATCGGTGCCGGATTCACCGGTATCAACCTGGTCATCGGCGTATTATGTGATGCACTGGCACCTGCCGTTGCGCACTATGCCGATCTTGGCGCAGGATTCACGGTAACGGATATCGGTTGGGAAGGTATCGGTGCGATCGCCTGGTCAACACCGTTCGCAATCGCAATCGTTCCGCTGGGCATGGTTCTGAACTATGTTCTGATCCGTCTGAAATTCACGAAGACGATGGACGTCGACGTATGGAACTACTGGCACTTCATTCTGGGTGCCGCCATCAGCTACTATGTCCTGATGATGATCGGCCTGAGCCCTGTTGTTTCTGCAGTCATCGGTGTTCTGGTTGGACTTCTGACTTTCGTCGTTGTTCTGAAACTGGGCGACAAGATCGCGCCTTACTGGCAGGAATACTACGGACTGCCTGGCACGACCTGCTGCAACTCCGATGCTTACTATATGTGGGGCATCGACTGGGTCGTCTGCAAACTGATCGATCTGATTCCTGGCCTGAACAAAGTCAACATCAACGGCAAGTGGATCAACGACAAGCTCGGTTCTTTCGGTGAAACTTCCGTTCTGGCATTCTTTGCCGGCGTACTGATTTCTATCATTACCAGACTGGATCTGGCTACGGCAATTACGATGTCTGTCACGATCGCCGCATGTATCATTCTGGTTCCGAAGATGGTCGGTCTGCTGATGGAAGGTCTTGTACCTGTTTCCAACGCTGCCCGTAAGTTCTTCAAGTCTCACCTCGGTGACGACTATGATATCTACATCGGTATGGATGAAGCTCTGTATCTGGGCGATGAGACCGGTATTCAGTGCTCCGTCATCATGATCCCGATCGCTCTGGCGCTGGCATTCCTGCCTGGCGTTACCGTATTCCCGATCGCTTCCATTGGATCGCTGTGCTACACGACCTGTGCATGTTCGCTGTTTGCAAAGGGCGATGTCTTCAAGACTATCGTTGCCTCTGCAGTATGTATGGCATACTGCTTCCTGATGTACAGCTTCATGGCTCCTCTGGCTACGAAGCTCGCTCTGGAAACAGGCTACATCACGGCTGCCATGGGTCAGGTCACCGGTTCCGGTATCGAGGAATTGCAGTGTGTCATTCTGGGTGTTATCGCCAAGATTTTAGGCGCCTGGTAAACTGATGCTTATGATTGTCCGGGTGGTATCACCCGGACAATTCTTTTATTCTATGTATTGATCATGAAAGTCTACAGATGTAGAAAAGAACTGAGAGTAAGGTATCTGCTGTTTGGCCTGCTGATGCTGGCTTGCGTGGCTTACCTGATCATCAGAAAGAAATTCTATTACTCCAAACTGATTTACAATGTCGCGGTGTTGCTGTCCGGGACGTTGCTGGGTGTTTTTTATTGTCTTAGAGGGATCCTGCTGAAACTGGAATTCAGAAAAAACGAGATCTATTTCTGGGACGGTCTGGTTGATTTCAGACATATCAGATACGACGATATATTGAAGATTGAATACAATCCTGAGATCCGAATCAGGTTTTATATGAGAGACGCAAGGAAGACAGAGTTTTCCATACCGAATGTCTTTACGCAGGAGGATACGATGGAAATACTGGATACTATCAAAAAGAAAAGAAAGAGGATCCAGATCGATTTCATCAGCAACGAGAAAGCGATCGATACCTCGAAACGGATCGTTAGAAGCAGACCGGTCCGGCAGAAAAAGGAGGAAGAAAAATGAGCGAGATATTTGTAATACAGGGATATGCACAGGACTGGAAAGAGGCATTGAAGATGACGGGAACGCATCTTTACGAGAACGGCTGCGTTGTCGAAGAATTCTGGGAGAAATGTGCGGAAAGAGAAGTCGAGTTTCCAACCGGTCTGACGGAATTCTGTCCGGTCGCCATTCCTCACGCCAGCAAGGAATACGTCTTGAAACAGGCGATCTGCGCGCTGAAATTGGAAAAACCGGTCTCCTTTAAATCGATGGCCGACTGGGATCAGGACATCGATGTACGTTATGTGCTGAATCTGGCGCTGCTGGATGACAGCGAGCATATTAAGATCGTTACCAGAGTCATTAGAAGTCTTAAGGATCCGGCATTCCTGAAGAAGATGGATGAATGCGATGAGGAGGAACTGAAAGTGCTCCTCAACGATTATTTCCTGACGGAAAAACTGGATGACTAAACAAAAAGGCTGTCACAATCGGACAGCCTTTTATAACTCGGAATTTATGCTTCGGCGTTTTCTTCATTCTCTAATAGAAACATCAGACTTCGGGCAACGCCCGCAAGTTCAGCCTGCGGAATATGAATCCGGAAAGTCTTTCCCGCAGATTCCAGACCTTCGGATACGGCCTTCATCAGCTCCTTGTTGGCGGAGATGAATTTTGTCGCTTTCTTATCCTGAACCGTTTCGTTTCTGATGACTCTTTCCAGCATCGGTATGCATCTGCTGTAATAGACGGTAGCAATGTCCCTGCTGTAGGCGATGTTCAGTTTTGTCAGGGTATTTTTCAGGCAGTGCTGCAGCGTATTAATAGCCTTGGAAATATCAATAAAACTGCACGACGGATAGATGCTTTCTTCGATCTGATGCAGGAAACCGTTGTCTCCTTCCGTGTCGTAGAGAAAGAATCTTGAAGAAGAATCCGTCAGGTAGTCTAGATTTTTCAAGGAAAGTCCGCTGATTTCCAGAAGAGAGCAGAGACGGTTCAGCGTTAACGGAACAATGCAGCGACACGGGATCTTGGTCCTGTCGTAGATGTATTTGTCGATCGTGGTAAGAGGTTCCTGGTCCGTAATGATGAGTACGCCGGAACCCTGGTTAAGACTGACGGTTTTTCTGCACGCCAGATCGAGGCACTGTTCCAGACTCATGTCTTTGTGAAAATCGATCGCTTCCATTTTGATCTGATGACGGTTGAACGGCTGTGCATATTCCAGCATCTGCGAGGCGATGGATTCACCGTGGGCGATGATCAGGATCGATACAGGACTGTTATGTACGGCTTTCATAGATTTCTCGAGATAGACGGCAATATAGTCGTATTCCTGTCCGGGTGCTTCGATGTGGTATTTGCTTTCCAGCTGTTTCAGGATCGCTTCGGCACTCCGGAAGTGTTTTGGAAGCGACTGCCTGCTTTGAATTTCGTAAGCCTGTTCAGAATCGTGTCTGCCGCCCTTTTTCTTGATCAGAGCGCCAAGATGCAGATAGAGCCCATAAAGGAACTCCTGATGCTCTTTTAGAACGATGTTTTCCGCATCTTTGAACAGGATGCTGTCCGTTATCAGCATAATATCCGGATCGATGTTCTTGCGCATTTCTTCCTGCTGGGAGAAATTGCTGTTGCGGATGAAGGCAATTCTTCTGTCGATACTTTTTTCCAGTTCCTCATAAGAGACAGTCTCATGATTCTGATCGCTGAAGTAGTGTTCACGAAGATAGGCTGCAGACTTTTTCGGAAAATAGTAGAAATAGTCGAAACCGTCGGACTGTCCGCTGGAATCGAACGTGACATAGTCTCCATCCAGAATGCTTAAAAGAACCGGAGCGGAACGCTGCGCCTCTTTGTTGACAAGTCCGTCTTTGGCGTAGTTCACGACTTCCGCAGGCAGGTCGCCAAGCGATACTTCAACGGTCTGGGTTTTGCCGACAAGGGTATTCACATAGGCGTGGGAGCAGGCGTCGCGGATCTCGTTCTCCATCTTGGTAATGTTTTCCCTGTAGATCTTGAAGGCATAACAGGCGATCACGTCCTTTGCAACGGTCAGCGGCTTTTTCATCGTTCTGGCTTCGCGGGCGAAGCAGTCCATGATCATTACCAGTTTCTCGTATACGCCCCGGTTGTCCATGTCCGGCAGATCGATCAGGGTCGTTATGTAATGGGTATAAGGAAGAAGTTTCGGATCCTCCAGTGGGAGCGAGGAAATCAGTATCAGCATAAAACGGACCGGGATCTGGGTGTTGGAGTTGATTCTGGTGAAATAGCCCTTGTTCAGCAGCGAAGAGATCAGATCGGTCGTGGACTGCGGCAGATAGTCGATGTTCTGCAGAAGCAGGAAGCCGTTGGTACACATCTCCATGATGCCTTTTCTGGAATTTTCTCTGCTGTTTTCGTCCTGATAGCCGAACAGCCTTTCTTCAAACTGCTGGATATTGGCATTTGCCCTTCGGCAGTCGATATCGTAATAAGGACATCTCTTGTTTTTAATGCCGTTTTTGATCGCGTATTCAACCATGGAATCGGCCAGAGTCGATTTTTCGGTTCCCGAATTTCCGGTTATCAGAGTATGAAGACCGTAGGGAGGATAATAGATTGCCGCCTTGGCCTTGGCGATGACTGAAGAGAGCGATCCGTCCGCTCCGATCATTTTCTCCAGATCCAGTTCGTTGTCATAAGGAGAAGTATAGGTGTTGGAAGCGTTGAGATAGTCGCTCAAGTGGCTTTCCTTCGGAATAAAGGTCGGTACGTAGACATCGGGGTAATGCTGGCTGATGACTGACGTGTCGAGATAAAAGACGGGTCTGCCGGCGATCTTGATCAGAAAACCGTTTTTCCATAAGTTGTTGAGTTCTCTGGATACGTTGGCACGGTCGAACTTCAGCTCATAGGATATGTCTTCCGCAACCACGCCGTTATCGTCGATCTTTTCGGATTTGATGATCTCTTCTGTTTTGCTGCGGATATATTCCTGGATCTTCTCTCTGCGGTTTATCATTTTTCTCCTCCCAATTTGTGTCGTATTCAGCTGTTTTTATTTAAAATTCGTCTTTGATTGTGTCAATTATATGTAAGAACTGTGTTGATAAATCAACATTATTATCGCACAGTCAACTTAAGAATGCCACAGGATCGAAAAGAGAAGCCTGACGGCAGATTCTTAAAGACGGCACAGATTAATCTGTGTTGAATTCTTGCCTTCATTTACAAGCCGTTTATACGATGGTAAAAGTATGATTGAGGAAGAATGGTTTTTGAGACCTGCGGTGTTTATGATAAAAGGAATTATCTTTGATTTCGACGGCGTGATTACCGACAGCGAGCCTCCTTACATTGAAGCTCTGATAAAGTACCTGCACGGTTTTGGTATCGATGCGGCTTTTGAGGAGCTTCAGCATGTGATTGGGAAAACCGTCGATGCGATCGCCACGGAAGTGATCGAAAAATACGGTCTGCAGACGACGATAGAAAGATTCAATGCCGAATCGATGTGGATCTACGAAGAGGATAACGATATCCGGAAGTTCAAGCCAATGAAGGGACTCTACGAATTTCTGGACAGATGCAGGGAAAAAGGAATTCGAATGTGCATCGCTTCTTCATCGGAACTCAACTATCTTTATACCATCATGGACAGTCTGAAGATCAGGGACTATTTTGAACATGTCATCTCGGGGCACAATCTGCCCAGAAGCAAGCCGGATCCGTTGATCTATGATCTGGCGGCCGAGAAAATGAAACTGGATAAAAAGGATCTGATGATTATCGAGGATTCCTATAATGGCATCATGGCAGGAAAGGCTAGCGGGATCTTTACGGTAGGCCTTAAGGCTTCCAGAGTGATACAGGACACATCAATGGCAGATAAGGAAGTATATTCCTTTCAGGAAATAGAACTATGAATACAGGAGGAAAGAATTATGTGGATGAAAGAACTGTTTGGCACGGATAAGCCGGTCATCGGCATGCTGCACCTGAAGGCGCTGCCTACCGACCCCAAGTATGATCCGGAAGGAGGCGTTGAGGCTGTTCTGGAAAGAGCGAGAGAGGATCTTCATGCCCTGCAGGACGGCGGCATTGACGGCGTCCTGTTCTGCAATGAATTTTCGATTCCGTATGTCGAGAACGTCAGAGTTGTCACGATCGCCTGCATGGCTAGGATTATCGGTGAGCTTAAGAGCGAGATCAAGGTTCCGTTTGGCGTAGATGTAGCCATGGATCCATATAAAGCGTTTGACCTTGCGGCGGCAGTGGGTGCATCTTTCGTTAGAGAAACCTTCTTCGGCGCCTATGCGGGAGACTACGGCATCAGCAACTATCCGCAGGGCGAGATCGAACGCCACCGTATCGATGTCGGCTGCAGAAACGTCCATACGCTCGCCACTCTGGTTCCGGAAGGAGCAAAACAGGTTGCGGAACGGCCGATCGAAGACGTGGCAAAGTCGGTAACATTCTCCATTGCTCCTAGCGCCTTTATGGTATTCGGCAACAATGCCGGTGCCGAGATCGATACCAGCAATATCACCAGAGCCAAGGCCGCAACCGATACTCCGGTCTTCGCTTCCAACGGCGTAAAGGCTCATACCGTTGCGGATATGTTGAAGATATCCGACGGCTGTATCGTGGGAACCTGGCTCAAGGTCGACGGCAAGTTCTTCAATAAGGTCGATCAGGCACGAGTGGAAGAGCTGATGGCCAATGCCAAGGCATTCAGAGGAGATCTGTAGAATGTGGATGAAGGATCTGTTTGGCACGGATAAGCCGGTCATCGGCATGATGCATCTGATGGCCATGCCTACCGATCCGAAATACGACCCGGAAGGCGGAATGGAAAAAGTCATGGAGCGGGCAAGACACGACATTCATGCCCTGCAGGATGGCGGGATCGATGCCATTCTGTTCACCAACGAGTTTTCGATTCCTTATACGGATAACGTCAGACCGGTCACCATTGCCTGCATGGCCAGGATCATCGGGGAACTGAAAAAGGAAATCAGAGTCCCTTACGGCGTCAACGTTGCTGTCGATCCGCTTAAGGCTTTCGATCTGGCTTGTGCGGTGGATGCAAAGTTTATTCGGGGAACTTTCTTCGGTGCCTATGCTTCCGATGACGGGGTCTCTTCTGTACCGATGGGTGAAATGATGCGTCATAAGGCGGAACTGCATCTGGACGATCTGAAACTTTTGGCAACTATCGTTCCGGAAGGGGCGAAACAGATTGCAGAACGGCCGATCGAGGATGTTGTGAAGAGCGTCGATTTTGCGATGAATCCGGATGCGATGCTGGTATTCGGACTGACGGCGGGAAGACCGATCGACGATTCGTTGATCTCCCGAAGCAAGAAAGTAACGGAAAAGCCGGTCTTCGCTTCCAATGGCGTGAAAGCGGCAACGATAGAAAAGACGCTGAGCATTGCGGATGGCTGTGTTGTTGGCACTTCTTTAAAGTACAACGGTTCCTTCTACGATGCGGTTGATAAGGACCGGGTCAAAGAACTGATGGATCTCGCAAAAGTTTTCCGGGGTGAAAGATGATGCTGATTTCGCCTTCGATTGCTTCGGCAGATGTCTTGCATATTGCGGATGAAGTGAAATTCATCGATACGTATTTTGACAACATTCACATCGATATCGAAGATGGCGTTGCTGTCGGAGGGATTTCTTTCGGGATGAAGATGGCGAAGGGAATATGCAGGATCTCTTCAAGCCGGGAAAAAACGATGCATCTGGAGGTACTGAATCCTCTGGATTATCTGGATGAGGTTCTAGCTTGCAACTGCGATGTGACGTTCATTCAGGTATCGCATCTGAAAGATCCTCTAGCCGTTATTGATCAGTTCAGGAAAACCGGTGTCAGAACCGGTGTCAACCTCTGCGACGAGGATCTTCTTCGTCCGGAACTGGATGAACTGATAAGTGTTTGTGATAGTATATTGGTAAATACGACCGCACATTGGGATGCAGAACAGAATTATATGCCGGAGATGGAAGAGTTTGCGCTGAAACTGGCCGAGAATGAAAAAAAGAGAATCTGGATCGACGGATGCGTTACTTATGAAACCTATCAGAGGATAAAGGATTCAAAACTCTACTGTGCGGTAGTAGGAAGAGGAATATTTGCGGATAAGCAATTGGCAGTAGAACGTTACTGCCGTCAGAAATGAGGTTAAAGATGTTAGATAGAGGTTTTACAACAAAAACGATTGAAGAGCTTGTAGAAGCCTGCAGGATTGATCCTGATTTTGAGGTCGATCATTGGGAGTACAATGAGAAGGCCAAGGCGTTATGGATCTATAATGCGAAGAATCAGCAGACCGTGGTTATGTTGAAAGTGGATGACAACGGTTTTATGGTTAAAAGCGTGTGGTAGGAGGTACAATGATGAAATTCACACAAGACACTTCCAGCTGGCTTGAGGAACTGTTCCACGTTAAAAAGCCGATCATCGCCATGTGCCACCTGCAGCCTTTGCCGGGTGACCCGTACTATGACGAGGAAGGCGGAATGGAAAAGGTCGTCGAATGCGCCAGACACGACATTGCCGCCCTGCAGAACGGCGGAGTCGACGGCATCATGTTCTCGAACGAATACTCCCTGCCGTATCTGACGAAGATGGAGCCGATCACCCTGGCCGCCATGGCCTTCGTCATCGGACAGGTGAAGGATGCGGTGAAGATCCCGTTCGGCGTCAACTGTCTGTGGGATCCGATATCATCTCTTGATGTCGCCAAGGCGACAGGAGGAAAGTTCATCCGGGAGATCATCTCCGGAGTCTACGCTTCCGATTTCGGCATCTGGAACACCAATTCGGGAGCGACCGCAAGGCACAGACACAGGATCGGCGCGGACGACATCATGATGCTCTACAACATCGTTCCGGAAGCCGCCGTGTATCTTTCCTCCAGAGACATCGCGTCGATCGCCAAGACGACCGAGTTCAACTGCCGTCCTGACGCCCTGTGCGTATCCGGACTGACCGCCGGTTCAGAGACCGACACCCAGATCCTCTCCCAGGTCAAGGCCGCCGTTAGGAAGACTCCTGTCTTCTGCAATACCGGCTGCAACAAGGACAACGTCGTAAGGCAGATCTCCGTCGCCGACGGCGTCGTATGCGCCACCACCTTCAAGGTCGACGGCAAGTTCGAAAACCCTGTCGACGAGGCAAGGGTGAAGGAGTTCATGGATATCGTGAAGGAATACAGAAGTAAGCTTTAGAACTGCTGGACGATGACAGGAAAGGCTGTTAAAGTCTTTCCTGTTCCTTTTTTTTATGGGTTATTTTTACGTATTGATTTCATCACTGCTGTTTGGCATTCTGCCTTCCATTCAGAACAGGGCCATCCTCAACGGAGCCGGGCCTCTGAATGTTCTTTTTGTATGCAGTGCAGTATCATTGGCAGGCAGCCTGTTTCTCTGCCGATGTACACATGTAAATTTAAAGATATCCAAAAAGGAGATCCTGACTTATCTTGCTTCCGGAGGACTGGGCCTGTTTGTTACGGATCTCTGTCTGAATCTGGCCTATACCAGGATGCCGGTAGGATTGGTGACGATGATTCATTTTTCTTATCCGGTGCTGGTATGCTTTGCGGCTGTTTTGTTTTTTAAGGAGAAACTTACAAGAAACAAGATTTTGGCGATTCTTCTTTCTGTACTGGGTCTGATTCTTCTGGGTGATTCAAAAGCGAATTACAGTTTTGAAGGCGCGGTTCTTGCCTTGATCTCTGCGTTTGCCTATGCATTTAATCTAACAATCGTGGACCGTAGTATCATAGCGGATCATCCTGTTTTTCTGAAGAATTTCTACCTCTATCTTTTTTCTACAGTCTTTTCCGTTCTGGCAAACGCATCGAAACTTCAGATGATACAGATCGTTCCGAATCAGATGATCTGGATGATAGCATCGGGAATTATCCTGATGACCGGAAGCCTTTGCCTGACCAAAGGAATTCGGATCCTGGGAAGCTCGAACGCCGCTTTCATTTCTACAATGGAGCCGATCACTTCTCTTCTTGTCAGTACGTTCCTGTATCATTATGATCTACAGCCCAGAAGCGTTTTTGGATGTGTCTTTATCATTCTTTCTTTGATTCCGATCATAAAAGACAGCTAAAGCCTGCGATTATGATTCATGAATGCCTGTGAAATCCGGAATGATCCGTAGAGGTTTGTTCGGATGATCATAATGGAAAAGTCTATTCGGTCGTTTAAACAAGACGCCTATCAACGGACGTCTTTTTTTTACAGAATCATGACATTCGGGATGATATCTGAAATGCAGAAAAGTCTTCCGATACTGAATTTTAGAAGAAGTCGTTCTTCAGTTTTATTTCATATTCAGTTCAGTAGAAGTTCACATTCCGTCAATATCATTTAGACAACGGAAGGAGGAAAAGACGATGGAAACATTCAGAAGATTCGAGAAGAAATATCTGCTGTCCGCTTCACAATACGGGGAACTGATGAAGAAGATCGAACCTTATGTAAAAGCGGACAAGTTCTTTGCGGCGGATATTTCCTCGATCTATTACGATACCGACAGGTTTGAACTGATCAGACGTTCCATCGAGAAGCCCGAGTACAAGGAAAAACTCAGGATCAGATCCTACAGGGATGCTGAGGATGAGGATGAAGTATTCGTGGAATTCAAGAAGAAACTGGATGGCATCGTCTACAAGCGGAGAACCAGGGCGGTATGCAAAGATGTGCTGGAAGACATCAGCCGCTGTTCCTTCAAGGATGAACAGGTGGGAAACGAGATCCGTTACGCCCTGGGCTACTATGGAAAGCTGAGTCCGAAGATCTATATCGGATGTACCAGAACTTCCTATGTCGGCAAAGACGATGAGAATCTCAGGATCACCTTCGACAGGGATATCCGTTACCGGATGAAGGATCTATCATTAAGAAAAAGCAGATTCGATAAAGCCGTGACCGAGAATACGGTCATGGAACTGAAAATAAAGGATGCGATGCCGTTATGGCTCGTTAAGATCCTGGATGAATGCAAAGCATACCCGAGAGGTTTCTCTAAGGTGGGAACGGCATTCACAAACGCATTGAAAGGAGAATAACTTATGACAAACATTTTCGGAAGTATATTCACAGGTTCACTTACACTCGGCCAGTTCATGCTGGCGATCGTCGCCTCAATGTTCATGGGACTGATCCTGTCTGCCGTGTTCATGTACAAGAACACATATACAAAATCGTTCGTATCGGCACTGGTACTGATACCGGCTGTCGAGACGGTCGTCATCATGTTGGTGAACGACAACATCGGTGTCGGTCTGTCTGTCGCCGGTTCCTTCGCTCTGATCCGTTTCCGTTCCGTCAAGGGTACGGCAAAAGAGCTTGCGGCAGTCTTCATCGCCATGACGATCGGCATCATCTGCGGCACCGGCTATGTCGCTCTGGCAGGCGTATTCACGCTTCTGCTTGCGGCCGTCATGCTGGCGCTGAATCTGACGGGATTCGGAAACGTATCTGAGAAAAACAGATATCTGAAGATCACGATTCCCGAATCGCTCAACTATGATGAAGTTTTTGATAAGATATTGGATAAGTACTGCAGCAGCCATGAACTGGAATCGGTCAAGACGCTGACTCTGGGTTCGCTGTTTCGGGTGGAGTATTCCATCAGAATGAAGGATGTAAGCAGGACAAAGGTCATGATCGACGAACTCAGGACAAGAAACGGAAACCTGGAAATCATGTGCGGCAAGCCTGCCACCAACAGGGAGGAACTCTAATGAAAAAGATGATTTGCGTAATGACTTTTCTGCTTCTGCTTTGCGGATGCAGTACGGTCATCGTGGATAATACGGACAAAGACAGTGAAGATGCGGCGACAGCCTACAATCTCAGTTTTTCCGAAGAAGACATTGATGCAGGCTATCAGATCAGCGGATCCACTTATATCACTTTAGGAGACAAGGATGTCAGTATCACAAAGGGAGGAACTTATATCCTTCAGGGCACCCTGAGCGATGCATCCGTCATCGTTGAAGTATCGAAAGACGAAGACGTGCAGCTGGTTCTCAGCGGCGTGACGATCGAAGCAGGCGATTTTGCCGGAATCTATATCGTCGAGGGCGACGAGATCACGATCACACTGGCGGAAGGGACGGTCAATACGATTTCCGATTCTTCTGTCCATAAGCAGATCGATTCCAATGATGTCGATGCGCTGATCTATTCCAAGGCGGATCTCATCATCAACGGAAGCGGAAGTCTTGTGCTGAAATCTTCCTACAATCACGGCGTTGTTTCCAAGGACGACCTGATCATTACCGGAGGAAACTTCGATATCGATGTAGCAGGACAGGGACTCAGCGGCAAGGACTGTCTGATGATCTCTGACGGCAGTTTCGACATCGTATCCGGAAAAGACGCCCTGAAGTCGGATAATACAGAAGATGAATACAGAGGCTATGTCTATATCAGGGGCGGATCGTTCGATATCCATACCGGTGCCGATGCGATCTACGGCTATAATCTGGTCAATATCGAAGGCGGAACCTTCAGTATTGAAACTGCAGAATCAAACAGTTCCGATTCCTACAAGGCCATCAAGTCCGAACATTCGATCACGATCTCAGGAGGCGGATTCGATATCGACAGTGCCGACGACGGTATTCACAGCGACGGGGATCTTACGATATCGGAAGGTACATTCAGTATCGTATCTGATGACGACGCCATTCACGCGGACGCTCTTGTCCGGATCGATGACGGCGAGTTTACGATCAATGCGCACGAAGGAATCGAAGGAACCTATGTGCTGATCAACGGCGGTAATATCGGCATCACCGCTTCCGATGACGGCATCAACGCCGCACAGAAAGTCAGCACCTATACCGCTACTTTTGAGATCAACGGCGGCTATGTTTCCATCAACATGGGACAGGGCGACACGGATGCGGTCGATTCCAACGGCTACATCTATGTCAACGGCGGAACGCTCGACATCTATGCCCAGTCACCGTTCGATTACGATAAAGGTGCCGAATACAACGGCGGTACGATCATTGTCAACGGTACACATACCAACCAGATCACGAATCAGATGATGGGTGGCGGTTTTGGAGGAATGGGCGGAAAGCAGCCTGACAATAACGGAAACAGCAATGGACAGTATCCGGGTGACACAGAAGCACCCGGTTCTGTCATGCTGCCGGATCAGGAAGATCATAACGGGAATTCCCGTCCGGGAAGACACTGATATAAAAAAACCGAAAAATTATTCCGATCAAAGGAAGTTTTTTGATTTTGATCGTATCCGTGATGCAACAACGGCGCAAGAGGAAGGCAGAACAACGGAAAGACCGTAGTAAGATGATAGAATAGTAAGGAACGATAAAGAATGATCATCAACACAGGACAGAGAACAGACATACCGGCTTTCTATTCGGAATGGTTTGTCAACAGACTGAAGGAAGGTTTTGTCTGTGTCCGCAATCCGTATAATCCGAATCTGGTAAGCCGTTACCGACTTGATCCTGTGGTAGTTGACGTGATCGGTTTCTGTACAAAGAATCCTGCCCCGATGTTTCCCTACATGGATCTGCTAAAAGACTATGGACAGTACTGGTTTGTCACCATTACCCCTTACGGACGGGACATAGAACCGAATGTACCGGATAAACATCGGCTGCTGGAAGATTTTAAGAGACTTTCGGAAATGGTCGGTATCCATTCGATCGGATGGAGATACGATCCGATCTTTCTTTCGGATAAATATACGATGGAATACCATGAACATGCTTTCAGAGAGATTGCGGAAACGCTTGACGGTTATACGAAGACTGTGGTGATCAGTTTCATTGATCTTTATCCGAAAGTCCGTAAAAACTTTCCGGAAGCGAAAGAAGTGACGAAGGAGCAGAGGCTGAAACTTGGAAAGAAGATCATAGCGATTGCCTCAGCTCACGGAATGACTGTGAAACCCTGCGCGGAAGGAGATGAACTGGCTGCCTATGGCGCGAACTGCGGCGGATGCATGCGGATCAGCGACTACGAGAAAGCCATCGGGAAACACCTGAATGCACCGAAGATCAAGGGTGCGAGAAAAGAGTGTGCCTGCTATCTTTCCTGCGACATCGGGGCATACAACACCTGCAGACATTTATGCCGCTACTGCTATGCCAATGCAGAGACGGAAAAAGTGCTGATGCAAAGTTCTCTGCACGATCCGAAGTCTCCTTTTCTGATCGGCAACTATACGGAAAACGACAGAATCCACGATGTGGAACAGGCTTCCTGGATCGATGGCAGGATGAGTCTGCTGTCGGAAGATGATGCAATAAACAAGAGAAGCGACAGCTATAAACCGGAGTGAACAAAGACGGTTTTTTCCGGAATATAATGACAAAAACTGAAGCAGACCTGAGTCTGCTTCTTTTAACTTTGTTCGTCTTCGTTGATGTTCATATGCATGATGCTGCGGTATTTCGAACCGATCGTCCGTTCCAGTTCGAAGGGTTCACCCGGCAGTATTGGGGAGCGGTCGATATAATTTCTCAGGGTATTCATTTCTGCTTCGGACAGTTCGAAACTGAAGATCTTGTCATTGTCTGCCACATGCCGGGAATTGCGTACCCCGATGACGGCAGCTGCTACCGCTTCCTGCTGCAGGATGAATCGGGTCGCCACCTGGGATATCGCCACGCCATGATTGTCGGCGATCTGCTTAAGCAGCTCCAGCAATCCCTGATAGCCATCCCAACCCAAAGAATCTTCGATGACCTGCAGATACTTGACCTGGGACCTCGTCTCCGGAATCACTTCTGCTTCCTTTTTGCCCAGATATCTTTCGGCCAAGAAACCGCCGGCCAGCGTTCCGTAACAGATCAGAGGAATGTCATTCTCCTTGCAGTACTTCTGCAGTCGTTTTTCCACTCGACGGTCAAAGAAAGAATACTGCGCCTGACAGGAAGTGATCCGGATACCCGCATCCACCAGGACCTGCAGATGATCGGTATCGAAGTTGGTTACCGAGACGTGTCTGATCAATCCTTCTTCCTGCAGCTTCTGCAGATAGGAAGCCGTTCTGACCATGCCATCGGTCTCATAGTCCCACCAATGGAACTGCACGACATCGAGATAAGAACGGTTTAGTCTCTCGAGACTTCTTTCGATAATGCTGCGGGTAAAAGCTTCATCGACCTTGGAAAGATAAGAGATATCCGGAACATACTTGGTATGGATCTGCAGATCGCTTTCCTCGTAATTTCCGCTCTGTTTAAGTTCCTTGATGAAACTGCCGATGAATTCTTCGGCTCCGGTATAGATATCGGCACAATCAAAAGCGGTGAATCCTTTGTCTTTGAGTTCATAAAAAGCTTTAAGGATATCTTCGTGATCCAGGGGTCCGTTGAGACTGTGGCCCAAGGACAATTGCCAGCAGCCATTCAGGACTCTGGGGATGGTATAGCCATCGGAAAAAGTATAAGTCTTCATCTTTCCCTCTTTTCTAGCGGCACGACTGTCGTCTTGTTATGATAAAATATCCGCTTGCCGGTGCGGGTGATATGAAAGCGGGCTCCGCAGTTGGGATCGGGACAGGCGATGTATTCATCGCTCTTCATCCAGTCGTTGTCGTCCAGAGGACGCTGCTTGGCCGGCAGAAGCGGTAGGATGGCCGCCAAGGCATACATCGAAAAAGACCGGTTGGCCGGAAAGATGAGATTTTCGCCTTCCACCAGAAAATAATCCCCAATCTGATGGGAACAGACAAAAGGCTTGTCTCCTTCCTCCACTTCCACTTTCAGATCATAAAGTATGAATTCGTCTTTCATAACGATCCTCCCTGATCATTACTATTGTAACCTAATGTTAACAATTTATAGATAAAAACAGATCTTCATATGAAGATCTGTTGATTGATGCGATCGTTTTCAAAGCTTCTGGGACAGTGTCGCACTTTAATCTTTTTTTATCAAAGCGCGTCTTTCTTAATGGAATCTTAATAATCCATAAATGCTTTTTTATTGCCGTGCGGATTAAAATAAATACTGTAGGAAGGGTACTTCGATATGATCAATATCCTTATATGTGATGATGAAAAAGATATCGTAAACGCACTGAAAATCTATCTCAATGATCCGGATCATCAGTTATATGAAGCATACAACGGCAGACAGGCTCTGGATGTTTTATCAACTGAACACATCGATCTGGTATTGCTGGATATCATGATGCCGGTCATGAATGGAATAGAGACTCTAGCGGAAATCAGAAAGAGCTATAACATGCCGGTCATACTGTTAACGGCAAAGAGCGAGGATGCGGACAAGATCCTGGGACTCAATGTCGGTGCGGATGACTACATTACAAAACCGTTTAATCCCCTGGAAGTGACAGCTAGAGTCAATTCCCAGCTGAGAAGATATTTGAAACTTGGCAGTGGAATGGTAGAAGAAAAAACGATGGTGATCGGCGGTATTGAACTGGATGATCGGAAAAAGGAAGTCAGCGTTGACGGTGAGGCTGTTTCTTTGACGCCGAAGGAATTCGAGATTCTGAAGTTCCTAATGTCCAGTCCAAACAAGGTTTTCTCTCCGAAAGAGATCTATTCCAGTATTTGGAAAGAACAACCATATGGGGCAGAGAATACTGTAGCGGTTCATATAAGACATATCAGGGAAAAGATCGAAATTAATCCCGCTGAGCCTAGATATATCAAAGTGATATTTGGCCAGGGATACATGATACAGGAGGATAAAAGAAGATGAAAAGATTCTTAAAAAGTATTACGGGGAAAACCGTTTCATTTATACTGTGCGTCATGGCTATATGTGTTCTGGCGGCTTCCATGGTTTGTGCAGGTCTGATGGTGGAAGGAAATTACTATACACAGGCCAAAGATCAGGTATTTGAAAACGTCATTACCGGTAAGATTCACAGAGATGCCTGCAGTGAAATCTGGTCGGTAGTAAACAATTCTGAAAATGAACAGCTGGTCATTTCTAATGAGCAGTTCACATTTGAAATCGCAAATGAAGAAGGTGAGATCATCGGCAGATCGGAAGATGCATCGAACATAAAGGAATGGACCTATTCGTATGAATACGGTGTATTAAGAAATGAAGAAGGGCTTGTCGATGAAGTCTTTTATCACGAAAAAACTGCTCCAAGAGATGATAGGTTGGAATACTATACTTTCAAAGCGAACATCAAGGAAAATCCAGGCATCAATTCTTATTCAACGATAAGAAAGGTCATTGATTTAACTTATCCGCTCAGATACTGGATTTATCTGATCGGTATCGCAGCTTTACTGGCAGCCATCGCATGCTTTATTTCTCTGATGGCGAATGCTGGAAGAAGAAACGATTCAGAAGAACTTTATCCCGGACCATTGAACAAGATCCCGTTTGATGTTCTGGCTGCTGTGTATGTACTGTCAGGAGTTGCATGCATTGCGATACTGGAACAGAATTACAGTCTTCCGGACGAGTTTCTGGCTGCTGCTGTTATCGTTCTGGCTTTAATCTTTTTGGTTCTGTTCATCGGACTGTGCATCTCAATGGCCGTCAGGATCAAACAGAAAAATCTTGTTAAAGGCAGTCTGACTTATCTGTGTCTGAAGTATCTGTGGGCCGTAGTTGTGTATGCCTGGGATCTTTTGAAGAAACTGATGAAATCCATCGTTTCCTTTATCAGCAGTATTCCACTGGTCTGGAAAACAGTCGTAATTACCTTGGGGCTTGTTTTCATTGAATTCCTGTTCCTTGTGGCTTTATACAGCGACTTTTACATAGCGTTCTGGCTGATCAAGAATCTGATCCTGATTCCTGCTGTTATTTATATTGCCTTGACTCTTAGAACCCTGCAGCAGGGTGGCATCGCTTTAGCCAGCGGAGATCTTTCCTACCATGTAGATACAAAGAGAATGATCTGGGATTTCAGGAAACACGGAGAGAATCTAAACAGCATCGCCAACGGGATGTCCATCGCCGTAGAAGACAGACTCAAGAGCGAAAGAATGAAGACAGAACTGATCACCAATGTCTCTCACGACATCAAGACACCTCTGACCTCGATCATCAACTATGCCGATCTGATCGGAAAAGAGAAAACAAACAACAAGAAAGTAAAAGAGTATACCGAAGTGCTGTTAAGACAGTCGGAAAGACTGAAGAGACTGATCGACGATCTGGTTGAAGCATCCAAGGCATCCACGGGCAATCTGGAAGTCAATCTGATGCCGTGCGATGCGGCGACATTCGTCAACCAGACAGCCGGAGAATATCAGGACAGATTGAAGGAATGTGATTTGACGCTGATCACTGAGGTGCCGGAAGAAGAACTGCGTATCATGGCTGACGGGAGAAGGATGTACAGGATCTTCGACAATCTCATGAACAACATCTGCAAGTACGCGCAGAGCGGAACCAGAGTCTATCTGAGTCTGGAAAGAAAAGATAACGATGTGCTGTTCGTATTCAAGAACACATCCAGGGAACAGCTGAATATCTCTGAAGATGAACTGATGGAACGCTTTACCAGAGGCGACCAGTCGCGTAATACGGAAGGAAACGGTCTGGGACTGTCCATTGCCAAGAGCATGGCCGAACTGCAGAACGGAAGCCTGAAAATCGTCATAGACGGAGATCTTTTCAAGGCGAATCTGTCCTTCCCGATCATTGCATAAATTCATCAAATCTTAAACAGTTCACTCCTATTATCTTAATCAGACAACCAAGTACCATTGAATCAGCAGGAGGATTCAGTGTATGCTTGGTTTTTTAAATCGGATGCTATCTATAGTGTTTGCGGTACTCTTCTCATATCAGTTTGTATTCATCATCGTTTCTTTGTTTATGAAAGAGAAAGAGATTGATTACGAATTCTCATATCACAGATTGGCGATCCTGATCTGTGCCAGAAACGAAGAAACGGTCATAGGAGATCTATTGAAAAGCATCTCAGATCAGACATATCCAAAAGATCAGTATGAAGTGTTTGTCATGGCAGACAACTGCAGCGATCATACGGCTAAGATCGCAAAAGAAAACGGAGCGGTCGTTTATGAGAGATTCAGTGATGAACTGCAAGGAAAGGGATACGCTCTTCAAGAACTGCTGGAAAGCATAAAGGATGATTACGGTGATCGGTTTGACGCTTTCCTGGTCTTTGATGCAGACAATATCCTGAAGAACGATTATCTGGAACAGATGAATATTTCGTATTGCAAAGGCAACAGGATCATCGCCGGCTATATCAACAGCAAGAACTACGGATCGAACTGGATCTCTGCCGGCTATTCCCTGTATCTGCTGAGAAAGAACAGATTCCTGAATCACGCAAGATATCTGCTGGGAATCAGCAGCGCCATCAACGGAACAGGCTTTCTTTTCAGCAGAGAAGTACTGGATGATTGGCCTTATCACACACTGACCGAAGATATCGAGTTTACCGTTGATCAGGTCTGCAGACATCACAAGATCGCATACTGCAGCAAGGCCCTTCTGTACGATGAACAGCCGACAACATTCAGACAGTCTATCTATCAGCGTCTGAGATGGTCCAAGGGCTATCTGCAGGTCATAAGCAAGTATTCAGGAAGACTGCTGGAAGGGATCGCGGAAGGTTCTTTCTCCTGTTTCGACATGCTGAATACAATATTGTCCGCATACGGTTTATCGATGGTTTCATTATTGTTGAATACGGCCTCCTTTCTCTGCCTGATTCTCTTGAAGGAAGATATTGTTCCATTCATATATGATCTCTTCCTGTCGTTAATTAAATCCTATCTGTGTTTGTTCCTTGTCGGATCACTAACTGTTGTAACGGAATGGAAGAACATCGCTACATCCATATTCAACAAGATCAGATACACATTTACGTTCCCGTTGTTCCTGGCAACTTATGTTCCTATCGCGTTATGTGCTATATTTGCAAAAGTTACCTGGGTCCCAATTAGGCATAGTATCAGGTTATCTCATGAAAAAGTATGTTAGTTGGCAGTTCGCATTCTGTTTCGCAATAGCTTGGATGATTACGAATGGATGGGCCTACGTTGCTCTGGCGATAGGAACATTGCTGAGATTAAGATACGTAATATGGATTTCATCCGGGTATCTGACGTTTCTATGGCTTCCGTTTACACCGGAAAAGATCATAACTGTCGCGATTAGTTGTAGATTGATGGGGAGATTATTTAAGGAGAATCCGAATTCTTGAAAGAAAATGAATAGATCGAGAATACTGTTTGTGTTTGAAGAAATGATGTTTCTTATATCCGGGATGTGGATGATCTTTAATACTGGGGAATCATTGAATTCTGTTGTACGTACACTAGGATCGGCTTTAGCCGGATATTGGTATTTGAGAATTATGGAATACCTGATAGAGGATGAAGAAAACAAAGTACCATTTCGTTTTGCCATGGCTTCAATTCTGACAGCAACGCATCTCTTTATTGCCATCGTTCCGCAATATTTTGAAGATCTACTGCCAATAGCAACTGGTATTACTTCCGGTATCCTTGGCATACAGGATATTGATAGAGCTTTAGTTATGAAAGAGGAAAGCGAAGATATCAGTTGGTTTCTCCTTACCCTATCCAGTTATAAACTGGTCTTTGCCATAGTTATAACCATGAACCCGTTCAGCGCAGTAGAAGCACTTGTCACAACATTAGGAATCTTTCTGATTCTGACCGGGATTTTAGATATTCTCGCAGTCATAGACAGAAACGCACTGGAATCATATTTGAATCAATAAATGCGACACAATTGTATAGAAACAGCATCTTACTACGACCATTTTGTAAAAAATGGTCTTTTGTTTTGTTTACTACGACCATTACTACGACTAATAACAGCCTTATTTGATAATCTTCCTATTTCGTTTGTTTCTTGTAGTCTGATTTATCTGTTTTTGTCTCGGATTGTTATGATGTAAGGGAAACGCCTATAATATAGGCTTTTTGGCATATATGAAATAAAAAAAGTCCTTTCGGACTTCTTGATATCAATGGTGATTCCCTAGGGATTCGAACCCTAGACCCTCTGATTAAGAGTCAGATGCTCTACCAACTGAGCTAGGGAACCAGATTGAGCATATATATCTTAACACTTTAGCATTACCGAGTCAATTTATTTAAGTATTGAATCATAGGGTTTATAAACCGCTCCACATGTGAGATAATAGCGGAGTTATGGAAGAAACCAAGACGATAGGAAAAAACTATACGCTGACCCAGCTAGGCCTGTTCGCCCTGCCGACGATCCTGAACGAATCGCTGATCTCTCTGCTTTATACAATCGATGACGGTTTGTTCATATCCCGTTATGTCGGCCAGAATGCCCTGGCTGCCTTTTCTATTCTTTCTCCGGTCTTCATGAGCAACATGGCGATGTCTTCCCTGTTCGGCGGCGTTGCCAGTCTGGCATCATACAAGATGGGCGAGAAAAGAAACGAAGAGGCCAGATCGGACTTTACCACCATGGTCCTGCTGGTGTTCGTCATCGGAACGATCATCGCACTGATCGAAAGAGTATTCATGAAACAGATCCTGTCGTTATTGGGAACAACGGAACTGATCTATCCGTATGCGGAATCCTTCTTCAGGATCAGCGCCCTGTATACGCCTCTGACTCTGGTATCGGGCATCTTTATGCGTTTCTATGTACCTTCCGGAAAACCGAAAATGGAACTGTTCAGCTCGATGATCAATGTCGGCTGCAACCTGTTTTTCGACTGGTATCTGGTCGTCTATCGAGGGATCGGCATGATCGGTGCGGCTTATGCGAATCTGATTTCGACAGCCCTGCTGACGCTGATCGGCATCGTTTTCTTTTTTAGCAGACACTGCGAACTGCCTTTCGGAAAGCCGCATGCCGGAATACTTCCTTTACTTAAGGATTCCTCCAAATACGGTATTTCCTCTTTCCTGTCGAATCTTTCCGTCGCTTTCGGCAACATCATCTCCAACTATGCCCTGCTGTACTTCGGTTCAGAGAAGTATCTGGCGTCCTATACCATTGTAGGAAACATCCAGTGGGTATTCATGGGATGCTACTTCGGACTTCTGGGAACAACGGGTCCTATCGTTTCCTACGCCATGGGCGAGAGGAATAAAGAAAAGCTCAGAAAGACCTTGAGACAGATCTTCGTACTGCTGAGCCTGCTGACATCGGTTACGGTCGTGCTGTTCCTGTGTTTCTCTCCATATATCGCTGAAATGTTCATCGCGGAAAGCGCCAGGGATTCCAAGGACCTGATCAACTACGGACTAAGCATCTGTCCGTACAGTTTCATTTTCTTCGGCTACAACGTAGGTGCCAGAATGATCTTCGCATCTCTTGGAAATCACCGCATCTCTGCGACTCTGACTTTCTTTCAGGAAGTTCTGTTCTCCAATCTGGCAATCGTACTGCTTCCGTTCCTGTTTGGCATCAGAGGCGTCTGGTTCTCTTTCCTGCTGAGCAATGTCATGATGTTTTTCGTGACGGCCTATGCAGTATACGTCAATGCGGACAAGTACGGATACGGAAGATCGGGAATCGCCGAACTCCTGGAATAAAACAAAAAACAGGTCTGACCTGTTTTTCTTTAGATAGTGGTGACAAGTACGGGATTCGAACCCGTGAATGCCGCCGTGAAAGGGCGGTGTGTTAAGCCGCTTCACCAACTTGCCATGACAATGGCGCCCGAAACAGGACTCGAACCTGTGACCTGCCGGTTAACAGCCGGACGCTCTACCGACTGAGCTATTCGGGCACATTGCTTATAAATCTTATCATAAGAAAGAGGCTTTTTCAAGATAGTAGAAGTAAAATGTCTATTTATTTCCCGATCGGAAGCAGAGGCATTTTTAATCGTTTCGCAAAGATGTTAGAATGATGGTATGAATCACCTTCCGGGCAAGCTTTTGAAGCTTAGAAAGCACTACAACTACTCTCAGTCGTATCTGGCCGAGGTTTTGGATGTGGATACCCTGGAATACATGAACTACGAGAACGGGTCGAAGATGATCTGTTATGCGGAGATGAAGAAGCTGGCTTCCCTGTACCACGTGGATGTGATCGAGATCTTCAGAAACGACGAGGATGTCACCCTGTACGAGACGGACAAGGCCAATACCGACGAGATCAACATAGAGTATTTCACGGCCAAGAGAACCCTGCTTGATACGGCAAGGGATTTCTATCTGAATCACAAGATCGCCAGTACGATCATCATTCTTCTGGTAATGACGATCGTCGTTTTGAGCATTGTACTGCAGAATACGGTCAGGCCTTATACGCTGATCAGAGACAACATCAACCGGCTTTCGGTATCGGAATCCACGGTCGTCTACATCGACGATTATTCGGCAGTCAACGGTTCCGGAAGCAACACCAACGGCGAGCTGTCCAACCTGACTTCATCCGGTGCGATCAAGGTACAGGAAGGGGAAGGCTTTACCATCATTCTGAACGAAGACGGAACGGTGTCCAGCGCCGGTCTGATCTCGAAGTATGCGAAAGAGCTGAACGAATGGCGGAATATCGTGGATATCGCCGCAGGCAGGGCGCATGTTCTGGGCGTGGATTCCAACGGACGTGTTCACTGTACGGGAGACGTAAGTTCCGGAGCCTGCGAGATTACGGATGCCAGAAACATCAGAAAGGTCTTTGCGGCAGCCAACGGTTCGATAGCGATGGACGAGAGCGGGACGCTGTACTACAGCGGAAGCTTTATCGGATCGGGAAGTCTGAAGAATTACAAGAACATCAAGGATGTCGCCTCCAGCAGGCATATCCTGGCGGTTTTGTGCGAGGACGGAACGGTGGATGTATTCGACAAGTCCGGCAGCAACTACCTGCAGGCGGAGAGCTGGAAGGAGATCACGGATGTGACCTGCGGAGACAGTTTTGTTGCAGGTCTGGACAGATACGGAAAGGTCCATATCGAGATCGACAACGACGAGATCATTTCGGAAGTGGAGATGTGGTCCAATATCATTGCGATCGATGCGGGCAGCGACTATCTGATCGGTTTTGACGGCGTGCGGATCTACGGCGTGGGCAACAACAGTTACAACCAGTTTGCGAAAGAGGATCTGGACAAGCAGCGTCTGGAGATGGTTTCGGAAGTGGAATACAGTATCGATGAGAAATATGTTTCGGTTCAGTTCAAGGGCGTCAGCAACGCTTCGGGATATCTGGTGTCGATCGATGTCGGCATCGGCATATCGAGAAGGATCGAAAAGGAAGAAGTCGTGAAGTTTGAGACCGCCAACATGACGGACGGGAAGAACTATACCATCACCATCGTTTCGATCGGAGAAGGAGACTATACGGATTCCGATCCGTACAAGCTGACCTTTACCTATGAGAAGCCGGAGGAGACTTTCAGCTTTGCCCAGGGCAGAAACACCTCGGAAGATGTCTTCAGAAGCTATCTGATCGGTCTGGGAGTTCCTGAGGATCACATACATGGAACAAAAGGCGGCGAAGACGACATCTGCGGTGGAGATACGCCTACCGTTTCCTGGAGCAATCTTGACGGAAAGACCGTGAAAAAGTCCGAGCTTCTCAGCATGGAAATAGAATATACTTATTGTAGGATCATAGAGAATGACTAAGAATAAGATCTGGAAAATAAAAGGATTTGAAGGAACATTTACTGATGAGGATCTCATCACGCTTATCCGCGAGGGTCAGGTTAAGTCTGACTATCTTTTGAAGAGCAAGGACATGAAAAAGTGGATCGCGCTGAAGGAGAGCATCTATCAGTACTACATGGAGGATAAAAGGAAATGAAACTTTATAACAGCTATACGTTGAAGACGGAAGAATTCGTTCCGATCAAGGAAGGACAGGTCAGCATGTACGTATGCGGTCCTACGGTATACAACCATGCCCATATCGGCAATGCCCGTCCGATCGTCGTTTTCGATACGCTGAGAAGGACCTTTGAAGCCCTTGGCTATAAAGTGAAATTCGTATCCAACTTTACGGATGTGGATGACAAGATCATCAACAAGGCCATCGAGGAAGGCGTCAGCGAGAAGGAGATCGCGGAACGCTACATCAAGGCCTACAACGATGTTCGGAACAGCCTGAACATCATACCGCTGGATGTAACGCCAAGAGTTACCGAAACCATGGACGAGATCATCGGTTTCATCGGTAAACTGGTAGACAGCGGCAATGCCTACGTGATCGACGGAGACGTCTATTTCTCCGTGGAATCCGATCCGCTCTATGGCGAACTATCCCATCAGAAACTGGAAGATCTCAATGCCGGAGCCAGAGTCGAGACCAACGATCTGAAAAAGAATCCGCAGGATTTTGCCCTGTGGAAGAAGACCGAAAAAGGCATCAAGTGGGATTCCCCTTGGGGCGAAGGCAGACCCGGCTGGCATACGGAATGCATGGTCATGATCGGCAAGGAATTCAACTCTTCCCTGATCGATATCCATGGCGGAGGAAAGGACCTGAAGTTCCCGCATCACGAGAACGAGATGGCTCAGTCGGAATGCGTCAATCATCATCGTCTGGCCAACTACTGGATCCATAACGGCATGCTGGAGACGAAAGGCGGCAAGATGTCGAAGTCTTTGGGTAATACCCAATGGGCAAAGGATGTCATCGCGGAATACGGTTCCAACCTTGTCAGGTGGTTCCTGCTGAGCGGCAAGTA